>NZ_JBWLUX010000011.1:0-179426 GCF_057784315.1 Mesorhizobium sp. CNPSo 4684
GCCGGTCAGCCACCCCACCACAAACCGAAGCCGCTCATCCATGATGCCAGTCTCTCGCCAAACCATCGCCGGTCCTCCCGGCGAGGGAGAAAACTGTCACCCATCTAATCGGTCCATTCTGTTACCCATCTATCCGGTTCGGACACCGGCACCTTCTCCCCGTATAGCGACGGGGAGAAGGGAGACGCTCTGGCAACACTCCCTCTCTTCGGTTAGCTTCGCCAAAATTCCTTGGCGGAAGGATGAACCTTTTTGGACCGATCGGCGACAGAGCAGACAGGAGCCAGGCGGCTCGACCGGCCATGACGGCAGCGACGGAGACTGATCGCGCGCTTGTCGACCGGGTCGCGAAGGGCGACCGTGCCGCTGTTCGGCTGCTGTTCATGCGTCACCACGCGCGGGTCTACCGCTTCGTGGCGCGCCAGACGGGATCGGAAATGATGGCCGACGATATCGCAAACGAGGTCTTTCTTGAGCTGTGGCGCCAGGCGCCCGGCTTCGAGGGACGCTCGGAAGTCTCGACCTGGCTGCTCGGCATCGCCCGCTTCAAGGCGCTGTCGGTGCTGCGCAAGAAAAAGGAAGACTGGATCGACGATGACGATGCGGCGCAGGTCCCTGACAGCGCCGACACGCCGGAAGTCGCGACCATGAAGGAAGACAAGGGCGCCGCCTTGCGGCGCTTTGTCGATGCCTTGCCGGAAGAACACCGCTCGGTGATCGACCTTGCCTATTACCACGGACAATCGGTGACGGAGATCGGCGAGGTGCTCAACATCCCGGTCGCCACCGTCAAGACCCGTATGTTCTACGCCCGCAAAAAACTCGGCGAAGCCCTCAAGGCCGCCGGTTACGATAGGGGGTGGCCATGAGCAATCCTGAAGATATGAGTGCCGCTGAAAAAATGTCGCGCCGCGACGAAATGGAAACGCTGCTGCCGTTCTACCTGAACGGCTCGCTGGAGGGCTCCGACCTCGAAGCCGTCGAGGAATGGCTGGCGACCGATCCGGCCGCGATGGCGGCGCTTAACGAAGCCGAGGCCGAATTCGCCGGCACCACCGCCGCCAATGAGGCGATCCGGCCACCGGCCGATGCGCTTAGCCGCTTTGCCAAGGCGCTCGACGCCGAGGCCGGGCCGTCACGCGCGCCGGCGGGCCGGTCGTGGCTGGCGCAGGCGCTCGATCGCTTCATGGCGGTGCCGGTCGGTGTCGCCTGGGCGGCGGCCGCTGTCTTGTTGGCGCTGGTGGTGGTGCAGTCCTACGTGTACACCAGCGGCAAGGGCAATGATTTCGAGATTGCCGGGGCCGAGGACGAGCTGGCGAAACTGCCGTTCGCGCTGGTCAAGTTCAAGCCGGAGGCCAGGATGTCCGACATCGCCGCCTTCCTCGACCGGAACGGGCTGAAGATCGCCGGCGGGCCGACCGCTTCGGGCGTCTTCCGCATTGCCCTCCCGGTCAAGACCGGAGCAGACTATACCAAGTTGCTCGGCCTTATTGCCGCCCAGCCTTTCGCTGAGACTGTGATCGAGGGAAGGAAACCGGTTGATGGCAGCTAAGGCGGTCATTCGATTTGCAGTCCTTGCGGCGGCGATGACAATCGCCGCCGTGCCCGCTTTAGCGCAGACCAACGACTCCAATGCCGGCCGCACAAAGACCGACTGCACCGACACGACCGGTGCGGCGGCAGCCGACTGCCCCAAGGACGACAGGGGTGGCGGAGCAGGCGGCGGCCAGGGCGCTGTTGTCCTTCCGGCGCTGATCGTCGACCTGTTTCCCAATCCGCCCGCTTCCGCGGCGCCGGTGCCGACGCCACGGCCGTCAGCGCCGCCTGCCGACACCCAGGCCGGACCGCCGGCCGGTGGGCCCATCGTTTCGCCGACCGATCTTGTCGCGACCGCGCCGCGGCGTGCCATCGCCGGCGCGTTCGTGCCCGAGGAGGTGCTGGTGACAGTCGATGGTGACGCCGGCGCCGTTCAGCAAATCGCCGCCTCCTTCGGCCTCGAAGTGCGCTCGCAGCGCCAGTCGCGGCTGCTCGGCACCACGCTGGTGCGCTTCGGCATTCCCGACGGCCGCCCGGTCGGCACCGTGCTGGCGCAGCTGGCCGCCGACGGCCGCACCCAGCGGCGCGAACCAAACCATATCTATTCGCTGCAGCAGGCGGCCGGCATCGTCAACTATGCCTTCGAGCGCATCCAGCTCGACAACAAGCAAGCCAGCGGCGAGAACGTGCGCGTCGCCGTCATCGACACCGGCATCGACGACACCAATCCGGCGCTGTCCGGCGTCATTGCCGACCAGTTCGACGCCATGCCGGAAGTTCCGATCGAAAAGCGCGACCATGGCACCTCGGTTGATGGGCTGATTGCCGGTGTCGGCGCGCTCGAAGGCATGGCGCCCGGGGCCAGGATCTATCATGCGCGCGCCTTCGAAGACGGCAGATCGACCATGGATGTCATCCTGTCGGCGCTCGACTGGGCGGCGGAGCAGAATGTCAGCATCATCAACATGAGCTTCGTCGGCCCCAAGAACGATTTGCTCGCCACCGCTTGCCGCAATGCGCGCGGGCTTGGCATCATCCTGGTTGCGGCGGCCGGCAACAACGGGCCGAAAGCGCCCTATGGCTACCCCGCCGCCTATCCCGGCGTCATCGCGGTGACCGCCACCGACGCCAAGGACGGGCTGATGCCGCAGGCCAATCGCGGCGCCTACGTCTTCATCTCGGCGCCCGGCGTTGAGATGGTGGCGCCGAGCGGCGCCGGCTCGGACGTGGTCACCGGCACCTCGTTTGCCGCCGCGATCGTCTCCGGCGCCATCGCCAATTTGATCCACGCCGCACCCGAGCGCTCGGCCGACGACATCGAAAAGGCGCTGGCCGCCACCGCCCGGGATCTCGGCCCGAAGGGCCGCGACAAGGATTTCGGCTATGGGCTGCTGGACATCAAAGCGGCCGAAGCGGCGAAATAGTGCGGTCACTTCACATGGCCAGTGCGCGCAGAGACATCTGGCGTGTCCTGTCGAGGTAGTCGGTCAGATGCGCGGTTAGTTCCCGCGCGTCGTCTTCGGCGCCGTGAATGAAGCTCGATTTCCGGCGACGCAGATACGGCAGTCCCACCACATAGACCCCTGGAACGTCAGCAACGCCTCGATCGTGCTTCAGATCGCCCTTGCGATCGAAGATCGGCAAATCCAGCCACGAAAAGTCCGGCCGAAAACCGGTGGCCCATAGCACCGTGCGAACGTCTTCGCCGAGTTTGAGCTTCAGTTGCGGCGCCGCGTCGATTGCCGTGGGGGCAAAGCGCTCGATGGGGCCGATGCCGGACGGTGCATTCGCCTCTGCCCATTCGTCGATCGATGCGAGCAGCCGGTTCATCTTCAGGTCGGCAAGCGCGCAGACGTTGCGAAGCGTTCCTGAAAACTGGGCTGTTGCGTCGCGAATGCCCATCAGGCGTCCGACGATTTTAACGCCTTGCCCCTGCAGGACATTGAGGTCGAGCGTGGCGCGGTCTGATGCGCCGACAAGCTGCGGCGACGGTACTCTTCGGGCGCGGTCGGGGTCGTCTGCGTCTTCGATGCGCTGGTCAAGCACACCCGTTGCAAGCATCCACCATTGAATATCGCGACCTCGATAGACGCGCGGCAGCCGGACGTGTTCGCCCACCGCGAGCGTGACAGGCCGGCCGCTCAGCTGGATCTCCTGCGCCAATTGCAGACCTGTCGCCGATGCCCCAACCACCAGCACCCCGCCAGGGACAAGCTGCTCGGGATTGCGGTAGGAGTGAGCCGAGAGCTGTTCGATGGCGGCTGGAATGGCCTCGGCCAGTCGCGGAACAACCGGCTTGTTGAAGGCACCCGTGGCGAGCACCACGGCTCGGCACAGCCAGCCCCCATTTTGGGTTTCCACCCGAAAGCCGTGGCTGCTCTGCTCAACTCTGTTGACTGCGGTGCGCGTTAGAACCGGTGCTGATGTGTATGTGGCGTAGTCGGAAATGAAATCGGCGATCTGCCCGGCGCTCATGTAGCCGTCCGGGTCGTCGCCCTGGTATGGGTAGTCGGGGAGCCGCGCCATCCAGTTGGGCGTGAGCAAGTGCAGCGAATCCCAGCGCTCCGTGCGCCAGCTATTCGCGACCTCGCCTCGCTCGAGAACCACATGTCTGAGCGAGTGCTGGCCCAGCAGATAGCTTATCGCCAGGCCTGAGTGACCGGCACCGATGATGACGACGTCAACGGTGCCGGCGATCCCGCGCGATGCGCTTTTGCTCATCAGGACTTGCTCGAGGTGACCGTTACATCGGTCGGGTTGGTGATCACGTCAAAGACGGCTGAGCGCTTCTGCGACTGCGCGACAAGAGCGGCTATGTCTTCCGCGCTGGCGTCCGCGTCGATGTCGTAGTGCACCTTGATGCCGTCGAAACCATTGCGCACGTCCGGATCGATGCCGAGGATGCCCTGGATATTCATGCCGGCTTCGAGCGTTGCCTTGACCGAGTGGAGCTGGATGTTGCGGTTTTGCGCGACAGCGGCGATGCCCGCGGTGAGGCAGCCGGCCAGTCCGACCAGCACAAATTCGACGGGTGTCGCACCCTTGTCCTCGGACGCAAAGATTTCCGGGTGATCGGACTCGAACTTGTAGGTCTGGCGATGCTGCTGTTCTGCGCCCAGGCCGAAGAATCCATCGACTGTGGCTCGGTTGTGGGTCCCTTTGACCCATTCACTCGTCGCGCGCCACTTGAAACGGGCGGCCTCGGGGGCATCCTTCAGCGCCTCGCGGGCGCCAAGCAGGGCGGCTACGTTGACACCATTTGTGGCGGTTTCCATGTGTTTGGTCATAGGTCGTACTCCTGTTGACAGGTGAGGGTCCGGCTTACAGCGGACGGAATGTCTTCCCACGGGCGTGTTGTACGCAGCATGGGAGTGAGCGTGGAATCGCCCGGCGAAGCGCTGTGCTGGCGTAACTCCTCCAGCCGAACTCCAGCGATCGCCGAGGCTGGGGTGGCGCCTCGTTCAGAGGATCCTGCCCCAGCTGTTTGATGAGAGCCTTTTTTGGCGCGGTGTAACCGGCCAGCCAATGTCCTTTTGAATTTCCAATGGCAGGCTGTTCAGAACGCGTTCGGACTTTCGTGCTTCACGGGCGTTTTTGATGGCCGCCCCGTAGCGCGCGACCGTTTCAAACATTGACATCTTCTTCTCCTGTAGAGCTTTCGGCGCCTCGGGATATACCCAAGGAGCCGCTCAACAGTCTGTTAAATGCTCCACATTTGTATCTGCAAGGTTGCACCAAAACCGACGTTCGGTAACAAAATCGCAAATGACCTACGCGAGGGATTTCGGCTACGGGTGGCCGGACACGAAGGCGTCGACGAAGAAGAAGTGGCGGATACGCGCGGCCAATTCAGAGGGCCGGACCCAACCGGACAGGACTTCCATCATAAAAGCGTGACAGCCGGAAGCGGCTGAGGTCGTGTCCGGTCTCGTTTCCCTGGATCATGTCGGCAACGACGCGACCTATGCCAGGCCCGATCCCGAAGCCGTGGCCGCTCATTCCCGTCGCGACGAAAAGGCCGCCGACTGCCTCTACCCGATCCACGACGGGGACGACGTCGGGCATGGCGTCGATCATGCCACCCCAGCTTGCCTTCAGGCGAACCGTCTCGAACTGCGGAAAGAGGTGCTTGAACTTGCGTTCTATCGAACGCTGACGGGCCCGTTCAGGGGCCGGGCTGAGCACACGCATTCTCTCGAAAGGGCTGCGCGAATCCGGCGCCCAATCGCGCGGCGTCGACCAGGCATCGGGGTAACCTGACGGCGCGAACGGAAAGTAGCGTGTTCCCAGCGGATTGTCCCTGAGGGCCGCAAGGTATTTGGTGGCGTGACGGAATGCGTCCGGCCCCACATAGTGCAAATGGCTGCCGCCCGCGGCGAGCGTGTAGCCGCCATCCTGCCGGCGCCTGAAAGCGATGTGTTCGTCAGTCGCCGCACCTGCATAGATCTCGGGCAAGGGCTCCGTTGCGGCGACGGTTACCCTGACGCTGAGCTGGGGGATGGAGACGCCATGTCTTCTCAGGAACAGAGACGACCAGGCGCCACCCGCAACCAGCACGGTGGAGGTCTCGATATACCCCGCCTCGGTCCATAACCCTCGGACCCTGCCGGCCGAGATCTCGAGGGTTCGCGCTGCGCAATTCTCGACGATTTTGACACCCTTTCGGACGGCAAGCCGGGCAAGTGCCGGCACCGCCAGCCAGGGCTCCGCACGCATGTCGGAGGGCGTCGTCATCGCGCCCTTGAATCTGCGCGACATGCCTTTGATGAGCTTCGCGGTTTCGTCACCGTCCAGGAGACGCGTGTCGAGCGCATGGATCGCGGCGATCTTCATGAACGCTTCGAAGCCGGCCATGTCCTTGTCCGAGTTTGCCAGATAGGTCACGCCTGCCTGGGTCAGGCCGATGTCTTCGCCGCATTCCTCAGCCAGCTGCCGCCACAGGCGAATAGCCTCGATGACGATGGGCACCTCGTCGGCGTCCCGTCCCTGCTTTCTGATCCAGCCCCAGTTGCGGGATGATTGCTCTGCCGCAACGCGTCCCTTTTCCAGCAGCGTCACCCCAATGTTGCGCTGCGCCAGGAAAAGCGCTGTCGTCACGCCGATAACACCGCCGCCAATGATTACCACCTCCGACGTCTTCGGCGGTGGGCCAGGATGCTGGATTGGATCCGCTTCGGAGAACGGGAAGGTGGGCAAATGGCGCATCCCTGTAGGCTGGTCGATGGCTTACGGTTGACACCCTGTAGAAGCCAAATCAAGGACAGACCCAGGCAGACCGTTGTCCCACGACAATTCAATCTATCTGCAGTCAACCTCCGCAAGGGGTCGAATTCGGCCCAACGGACTGATGGGATTGACCTCAGCTCGGCGCCCCCGCCACCGAGCCCCTGACCACCAGGTCGACCGGCCAGACCTCGCCTCGCGCGCCTTCTTCAAGGCCGGAAATGCGCGCCGCCAGCCGCTCGGCGATGCGGGCCCCGGCGAGGCGGATGGACGAGCGTGTCGTCGACAGCGGAACGGAAAAATTCTCCGGCTTCAGGCCGAACTCCTGCGCTGCCTGGCTTGCGGGTTGACGATATCGGCATGCCCTTCGCCGCTCATCATCGCCCACAGGTTCTTGGCCGCATGCCAGCCGATGGCCTGTGTTCCTTCAGTCGTCCAGGCGGCGACATGCGGTGTGCACAAGACGTTGGGTAGCGAAAACAGCGGATCGTCGGTCTTCGGCGGCTCCTGGTCGAACACGTCGAGAGCCGCACCCGCGATTTGGCCATTGGCCAGCGCTGCTCGCAGGGCCGTGTAGTCGATCAGCGATCCGCGCCCGGTATTCACGACGATAGCTGACGGTTTCATCTTCGCGAACGCGGCAGCGTTTAGGATGTGATGGTTATCCGGGCTCGGCGTTGCGTGCAGCGTCAGGAAGTCGGATTGCTCCACCAGGGTGGAGAAGTCAACGAGTTCGATGCCTGGAGGCGCTTTCTTCAGGAAGGGATCATAGGCAAGGATGCGAGCCTCCCAGCCGGACAGCCGTTGCGCCACGCCACGGCCGATGCGGCCTAGGCCGAGGATGCCGACGGTGGCGCCGCGCAGCGTCGCGCCATGTGTCAGGCCGCGCCACCCGCCACGCCGCATGAATTCAGGCGTCCACGTGCCAAGTTGTTTGGCAACCGCCAGCATCAGGGCGACCGCGTGCTCGCTGACCGTGAAGATCTGAAAATCGTTCGGCGTACTCGAAACCAGAATGCCGTGCTCGGTGGCGGCGTCGATGTCGATGCTGTCGACGCCAATGCCATATTTTGAAATGTAGCGCAGATCCGGAAGCGCCTGCATCACGCGCCTGGTGATGCGGGTGCCGCTTGCCCCCATCAAGGCGACACAGCCATGTGCCTTGGCAATCAGCTCATCCTCGGTGAAGCGCTTGAACGGCATTTCCCAGAGCGCATTGCCGAAAATGACGTTGACCCCACGCTCGCGCAGCCAGTCTAGCGAGGCGTCAGTCGGGTCGTAGCGTTCAAATGCGAGAACCCTGGGCAAGCCTTGAGCGCTCATGATGGTGGCGATCTCCTCGAATACCTTCGAATTGTCCCGACGGAACAGTTCTTGCCGATTTCAATCCGCTTCGAAGCGCCGTCCGGGCTGGTTGGTACGTCGGCCGCGGAAGATGCGCTGGCAGGTGTTGGACAGATGCGTGCGCAGTCGCCGCGTTGCCGGGCAGCGGCTTGAGTGCTCAACCGCGATCGCTGCCGGAGGGGCGCAACGCATCTTAAGCATGCTTCTTTCCCAGGGCATATCGGACCCACGACCTAAGCCTCGCACACGACCGTCCAAAAAAATAGCGCAGCAGAGATCCTGCATTCACTTTTCCTGGCTATAGCGGGAATATCTCCGCCTCAGTTGGCGGTGTTGGTCGAGGCGCGAAGTACGCGGTCGGTGCCGTCGAGCGCGATCTGGTCGCCCAACTCCCATCGCGCCAGGAGCAGGAGTGCATCGCGTCCGCTTTCCGGGACGCAAGTATGTCTGCTCAACGGCTGATGTTAAGCGCGTGGGGGCCATTCGCGTCGTGGAAGACGGACGTAGGCTTTGGGTCGAGTTCGATCGCTACAGGTGATTGAGTTCTGCCCCCTAACCCGGCGCGCCTGCCACCGAGCCCCTGACCACCAGGTCGACCGGCCAGATTTCGCCGCGCGCCCCCTCTTCCAGCCCCGATATGCGCGCCGCCAGCCGCTCGGCGATGCGGGCCCCGGCGAGGCGGATCGACGAGCGTGTCGTCGACAGCGGAACGGAAAAATTCTCGGGCTTCAGCCATGGGAAGACGTCGTCATGGGCGATCAGCGACAGGTCGCCGGGAATGGTCAGGCCAAGGTCGCGCACCGCGCGCACGACGCCGAGCGACATGATCAGGCTGGAGCAGGCGATCGCGGTTGGCGGTTCGCTCTGTTCGAGCAGGCGCCGCGCGGCGCGATAGCCGTTCTCCTCGGTCATCGTCACCGAGCAGACGTGACGCTCGCCGAGTGTCAGGCCGCTGGCGGCCAGCGCGCGACGCATGCCGCGCTCGCGGTGAATGGCGAAGGTCTCGCGGTCGTCGCCATTGATCAGCGCCAGCCGGCGATGGCCGAGCTGCACCAGCAGCCGGGCCGCCTCGTGGAAGGCGCCCTCATTGTCGATGTCGGTGAACGGATAGTCGAAATCGAAGCCGTCGCTGCGGCCATGGACGATGAAGGGAATGCCCAGCGTGTTGACCAGCGCCACCCGCCGGTCGGCCGGCCGCGGCGAGGAGATGTAGACGGCGTCGACCTGGCGGTTGGCGACGATGCGGCGATAGGTGGTCTCCTGGTCGTCGGCGTCAGCCGGCGACAGAACGAGGTCGAGTTCGTGCGAGCGGGCATAGTCGCCCAGGCCGGAGAGGAACTCGACAAAATGCGGATCGATATCGACCGAGGCGCCGGTCGGCAGGACATAGCCGATCATGCCGGTCTTGCCGGTCGCCAGCCGGCGCGCGCTCGGGTTGGGCCGGTAGCCGTGGCGCTTGGCGGCATCCACCACGCGCCGACGGGTTTCCTCGTTGACCTCCGGATAGCCGTTCAGCGCACGGCTGACCGTTGTCTGCGACAGAGCCAGCATATGGGAGAGCTGTTTCAGGTTCACTGGGAGGCCTCCAAGCCTCAAAGCGCTTTTAATTTTGAATCCGCTCGGGCGCCATGAAGGGCGCTGCCGAACCATGGGACCATACGCACTGGTCCGGCCAGTTTGAAGCATAATACGCTGCTGCATCGCCAAAAAACTATGCTGCAGTGCACTTTATCAAGTGTTGCAGCCCGAAATTAAATCGATTAGCCGCTACCCTCTTGACTTCCGTTGGATTCAATGGCGAGATCAAAAAAGACCAAAGCGCTTTGGAAGACTCTTTCGAAAGGTTGCGGTTCCTTTCCGAGTGAGTCACAGTCCTGCGGCGTCGGCGGGCGGAATGGAGGTTCCGTCCGGGTGTATGTGACCACTGGGAGGAATGCGATGAAGAAGATGCTTCTGCTTGGCGCCGCGTTTGCAACGCTCGCTCTGAGCCTGCCGGCGCAAGCCGAACTGAAATTCAAGCCGGGTGAAGACAAGCGCTTCAACTGGGCCAACTACGAAGAGCTGAAAAAGGTCGATCTCAAGGGCGAGACGCTGACCATCTTCGGACCCTGGCGCGGCGAGGACGAAGGTCTCATCCGCACGGTTCTCGAGTATTTCCAGGAAGCCACCGGCGCCGAGATCAAATACTCCTCGTCGGAGAATTACGAACAACAGATCGTCATCGACACCCAGGCCGGCAGTCCGCCCAACATCGCCGTGCTGCCGCAGCCGGGCCTGATCCAGGATCTGGCCTCCAAGGGCCTGCTGACGCCGCTCGGCGACGACACCGCCAAATGGGTCAAGGACAATTACGGCGCCGGCCAGTCATGGGTCGACCTCGGCACCTTCAAGGACAAGGACGGCAAGCCGGGCTTCTTCGCCTTCCCCTACAAGGCCGACGTGAAATCGCTGGTCTGGTACTCGCCGGACAATTTCGAGGAAGCCGGCTACAAGGTTCCCAAGACCCAGGAAGAGCTTGCCGACCTCGAGAAGAAGATCATCGCCGACGGTGGCACGCCGTGGTGCATCGGTCTCGGCTCGGGCGGCGCCACCGGCTGGCCGGCGACCGACTGGGTCGAAGACATCATGCTGCGCACCCAGGCGCCTGACGTCTACGACAAGTGGGTGAAGAACGAGATCCCGTTCAACGACCCGGCGGTGGTCAACGCCATCGACATCTTCGGCAAGATCGCCACCGACGACAAGATGGTCGATGGCGGCGCCAAGGCGGTTGCCGCGACCGACTTCCGCGACAGCCCCAAGGGCCTCTTCTCGGTGCCGCCGAAATGCTACCTGCACCATCAGGCCTCGTTCATCCCGACCTTCTTCCCGGAAGGCACCAAAGTGGGCCAGGATGCCGACTTCTTCTACTTCCCGCCCTATGCGTCCAAGCCTGAACTGGGCACGCCCGTGCTCGGCGCCGGTACGCTCGCCATGATCACCAAGGATTCGAAGGGCGCGCGCGCCTTCATCGAATTCCTGAAGATGCCGCTGGCGCATGAAATCTGGATGGCTCAGGGCGGCTTCGTGACGCCGCTCAAGTCGGTCAACAAGGATGCCTATGCCAGCGACGCGCTGAAGAAGCAGGGCGAGATCCTCGCCAATGCCTCGACCTTCCGCTTCGACGGTTCGGACCTGATGCCGGGCAAGATCGGCGCCGGCGCCTTCTGGACCGGCATGATCGATCTGGTTGGCGGCAAGTCGGCCCAGGATGTCGCAACCGACATCCAGAAGAGCTGGGACGCGATCAAGTAATCAGCGGCCAAGCAATCAGCGGCGAGTCAGCAGCCGCTTCGGCTGCAAGTTCAGGACTTCCTCCACAGACTGGATCCGGGCCCTGTTGGCCCGGATCCGACCGGCGCCGTACGCCGGACCGATTTGCGTTCGTTCGTTCCGAATAACTTAAATCGGCGCATTGCCACATCGCCAGGGCTGTTCAAAGCCCGGCCGATCATGCGCAGGGAGAGGGACCCATGGCTGCTCAGATCTTATCGGCCATTTTTGTCATCATCATCGGCGTCGGCGGCTGCGTCGCCTATTTCTGGGGCGCCAACAAGCTGGTCGACCTGATTTTCCCGTCGCGGGGCGTCGCCGGGGCTGCGGCCATCGACAATCTGCGCCGGCAAGGGCTGGTGCGTCCGTGGCTGTTCGTCGGCCCGGCGATAATCATCCTTACCGTCTATCTGATCTATCCGGTGGTGGCGACGCTCTGGCTGTCCTTCCTCGACCGCGGCGGCCAGCATTTTGTCGGCTTCGCCAATTATGAATGGGCGTTCGGCGACCGCGAGTTCCGCAACTCGATCCTCAACAACATCATCTGGCTGGCAGTAGTGCCGGCGGCGTGCACCTTTCTCGGGCTGATCATCGCAGTGCTCACCGACAAGATCTGGTGGGGCACGATCGCCAAGAGTCTGATCTTCCTGCCGCTGGCGATCTCCTTCGTCGGCGCCAGCGTGATCTGGAAATTCATCTACGAGTATCGCGGCGAAGGCCAGGTGCAGATCGGCCTGCTCAACTCGATCATCCAGTATTTCGGCGGCCAGCCGCAGGTCTGGATATCGCTGCCGTTCTGGAACAATTTCTTCCTGATGATCATCCTGATCTGGATCCAGACCGGCTTTGCCATGGTCATCCTGTCTTCGGCGCTGCGCGGCATCCCCGAGGAGACGCTCGAAGCCGCGGTCATTGACGGCGCCAATCCGTTCCAGATTTTCTGGAAGATCATGGTGCCGCAGATCTGGGGCACCATTGCCGTGGTCTGGACGACGATCACCATCCTGGTGCTGAAAGTGTTCGACATCGTGCTGACCATGACCAACGGCCAATGGAACAGCCAGGTGCTGGCCAATCTGATGTTCGACTGGATGTTCCGCGGCGGCGGTGATTTCGGCCGCGGCGCCACCATCGCCATCATCATCATGATCGCGGTCATCCCGATCATGGTCTGGAACATTCGCCAGGCGAACAAAGAGACGGGAGGGCATTGAGATGGCCGTCGCGACCGGAAAATCCTTTGCCAGCCGATTCGGCGTCCACATCGCCGTGCTCATCTTCGTCGCCATCTGGACCGTGCCGACGCTCGGCATCCTGGTCTCCTCGCTGCGCGACAAGGACCAGATCATCGCCTCGGGCTGGTGGAATTCGTTCTCCAGTTCCACCCAGACCGAAGCGGGCCGGTTGCCGCCGGCCTCGGCGCAGGTCGAGAAGGACGGCAAATTCGTGCTTGCAGGCAACATCTTCGGCGACGCTGCCGCCCGCAACATCAGCGCTTTCGGCGTCAAGTCGGCGGCACCGACGCAATATCCGGCCGGCACGACTGCCGATCTCGGCGATGGCGTCACCCTGCAGCTCAATGCCGACGGCACGTTCGTCATGTCGTCGCCGAAAGCCTTTGAGGGCGACCGCGGCCAGCGCGTCTATTATGCCTCGTCGGCGCCGCCGAAATTCACCACCGACAATTACGACACGGTGCTGTTTTCCGAAGGCATCGGCCGCTCCTTCATGAACTCGCTGACCGTCACCATTCCGGCGACCGTCATCCCGATCCTGATCGCGGCCTTCGCCGCCTATGCACTGGCCTGGATGCGCTTTCCCGGCCGCGCGCTGCTGATCGCCGTCATCATCGGCCTGCTGGTCGTGCCGCTGCAGATGTCGCTGATCCCGTTGCTCAAACTCTACAACGGTGTCGGCACTTTCTTCGGCGTGCCGTCGAAAACCTATCTCGGCATCTGGCTGGCGCATACCGGCTTCGGCCTGCCCTTCGCCATCTATCTCCTGCGCAGCTATATTGCCGGCCTGCCGCGCGAGATCATGGAATCGGCTCGCATCGACGGCGCCAGTGATTTCGAGATCTTCGTCAAGATCGTGCTGCCGCTGTCGTTCCCGGTGCTGGCCTCCTTCGCCATCTTCCAGTTCCTGTGGGTTTGGAACGATTTGTTGGTGGCGATGGTTTTCCTCGGTACCGAGGGCGATCAGATCGTGCTGACCGCCAAGCTCAATGCACTGCTCGGTTCGCGCGGCGGCGACTGGGAGATCCTGACGACATCGGCCTTCGTCACCATCATCGTGCCGCTGATCGTGTTCTTCTCGCTACAGCGCTATTTCGTCCGCGGGCTGCTGGCCGGCTCGGTCAAAGGAGGTTGAGACTGATGCAATCCGCTTTGAAGGCGACCTCGAAACCCGATCTCGCCGTCGATCGCGACTGGTGGCGGGGCGCGGTGATCTACCAGATCTATCCGCGCTCCTACCAGGACTCCGATGGCGACGGCATAGGCGACCTCAAGGGCATCATCCGCAGGTTGCCCTACATCGCCTCGCTGGGTGTCGATGCCATCTGGATTTCGCCCTTCTTCAAGTCGCCGATGAAGGATTTCGGCTACGACGTCTCGGACTATTGCGACGTCGATCCGATGTTCGGCACGCTCGCCGATTTCGACGCGCTGGTGGCGGAAGCCCATCACCTCGGTCTCAAGGTGATGATCGACGAAGTGCTGTCGCACACGGCCGACATCCATCCATGGTTCAAGGAAAGCCGCGCCAATCGGGCTAACCCGAAGGCCGACTGGTATGTCTGGGCCGACGCCCGGGCGGACGGCACGCCGCCCAACAACTGGCTGTCGATCTTCGGCGGCTCGGCCTGGCAGTGGGACACCAGCCGCCAGCAGTATTATCTGCATAATTTCCTGTCCGAGCAGCCGGACCTCAACTTCCACAATCTGGAAGTCCAGGACGCGCTGCTCGACGTCACCCGCTTCTGGCTGGAGCGCGGCGTCGACGGCTTTCGCCTCGACACCATCAATTTCTACTTCCACAGCCAGGGGCTGGAGAACAACCCGCCGCTGCCGCCGGAAGAGCGCAACGACCAGACCGCACCCGCCGTCAATCCGTACAACTACCAGGACCATCTCTACGACAAGAGCCGGCCGGAGAACCTTGCCTTCCTCGAACGGTTCCGGGCGCTGCTCGACGAATATCCGGCGACCGCCGCCGTCGGCGAAGTCGGCGATTCGCAGCGTGGGCTGGAAGTGGTGGCCGCCTACACGGCCGGCGGCAAGCGCGTCCATATGTGCTATTCCTTCGACTTCCTGGCGCCGGAAAAGATCAGCGCCGCCAAGGTGCGTCAGGTGCTGGAAGCCTTCGGCAAGGTTGCCAGCGACGGCTGGTCATGCTGGGCCTTCTCCAACCATGACGTGATGCGTCCGGCTTCGCGCTGGGCCGCCGATGAGGCCGATCCGGCGGCCTATCTCAAGGTGATCTCGGCGCTGCTGATGTCGCTGCGCGGTTCGGTCTGCCTCTATCAGGGCGAGGAGCTTGGGCTGGGCGAAGCCGAGCTTAAGTTCGAGGATCTGCAGGACCCCTATGGCATCCGCTTCTGGCCCGAATTCAAGGGCCGCGACGGCTGCCGCACGCCGATGGCGTGGGATGCAACCGCCAGCAATGCCGGCTTCTCGACGGCCAAGCCCTGGCTGCCGGTACCGGGCAAGCATTTGTCGCAGGCGGTCAACGTGCAGCAGGGCGACGCCGCTTCGCTGCTCGAGCACTACCGGCGCTTTCTCGGCTTCCGCCGTCAGCATCCGGCGCTGGCCAAAGGCGACATCGAGTTCATTGAAAGCGAGGGCGACACCGTCGCCTTCACCCGCCGCGAGGGCAATGAGCAGATCGTCTGCGTCTTCAATTTGGGCAGCAGTCCGGCCGAGGTCGATCTCGGCCAGGCGCTGCAGCCCTTGGCCGGGCACGGTTTTTCGGGACAATCCGGCACAGGTTCGATCCGCCTCGGCGGATACGGCGCCTGGTTCGGGCGCGTCGACTGAGTTTTGACGAAACGGAATTTCTTGAGGAAATCTGGGTTCTGTAGGGAAATCACTGGGAGGAAATCATGGCCGATGTCACGCTGAGACAAGTGAAGAAATCATACGGCAATCTGCACATTCTCCATGGCATCGACCTCGACATAAAGTCGGGTGAGTTCATCGTCTTTGTCGGCCCGTCGGGCTGCGGCAAGTCGACCTTGCTGAGGTCCATCGCGGGGCTTGAGGAGATCACCTCCGGCGAGCTGAAGATCGCCGGCGAGGTGGTCAACGATGTGCCGCCTTCGAAGCGCGGCATCGCCATGGTGTTCCAGTCCTATGCGCTCTATCCGCACATGACCGTCTACGACAACATGGCCTTCTCGATGAAGATCGGCAAGGAAAGCAAGGCCGAGATCGACAAACGGGTACGGCAGGCAGCCGAGATCCTGCAACTGACCAAATATCTCGACCGTCTGCCCAAGGCGATGTCGGGCGGCCAGCGCCAGCGCGTCGCCATCGGCCGCGCCATCGTGCGCAACCCGAAAGTGTTTCTGTTCGACGAGCCGCTGTCGAACCTCGACGCGGCACTGCGCGTCGCCACCCGCATCGAGATCGCCAAGCTGAAGGAATCGATGCCGGCTACAACGATGATCTACGTCACCCACGACCAGGTCGAGGCGATGACGCTGGCCGACCGCATCGTGGTGCTGAAGGACGGCCATATCGAGCAGGTCGGCACGCCGATGGACCTCTACAAGAAGCCCGGCAATCTGTTCGTCGCCCAGTTCATCGGCTCGCCGGCCATGAATATCTTGCCGGCGACAATCGACAAGACCGGCGACCCGACCATCGTCAGCCATGTCGGCGGCCGCAAGGCGACGGTGCCGATTGCGACGCCGGCGTCGGCCAAGGGCGCGGCGGTCAGCTTCGGCGTGCGGCCGGAAGATCTGTCGGTCGCCACCGGCACGGAGTATCTTTTCGAAGGCGTGGTGGACTATGTCGAGCAGCTCGGCGAGGTCCAGCTGGTCTATGTCGACATCGGCCGCGCCGACCTGCCGCTGGTGACCAAGCTGCCCGGCAATGTCGAGGTCAAGCGCGGGGCGAAGCTGCGGCTGACTGCGGATGCCGGCGACCTGCACATCTTCGACGCCGACGGGCATTCCTTCTCGCTCAAGCCGGTGGAAGTGAAGGCGGCCTGAGATCGGCGCGTCGTACCGGCATGAAAAAAAAGAGCGGCGGGCCAAGCCCGCCGCTCTTTTTTCAAACTTCGCCTGTTAGAGCAATTCCAGGAAAAGTGTGAGCGGTTTTCCGTCCGGGAATTGCGAAAAACAAACAGATAGAGCGGTTCGCCGTTTCTGTGAAACGGTGAAACGTTCTAGCGATTACCGAAGAGGTTCCGGTCGCTGCCGTGCGGGGCGGACTTCTGTACGTCGCCCGACGAGTTCAACAACTTGTAGACCGGCGAACCGGTGTTGGGCACCGACGACGTCCGGGTGTTGTCGACGTTGACGGTCGCCTGGTTGTCGACGGCGCTAGAGCCGACATTGTCGTTGCGGGCATAAGCACTGCCGGCGGCAACCAAAAGCGCAGCGGCAGCAAGAGCGATCTTCTTCATGTCAAGTCTCCTGAATTTTCATCATGTGGCAGAGCGGCTGGTGATGACGCCGCTCTGCAGCTTGTTCGATGTTCGACTGGGATCGTTGTTCGAAAAACTCTGAGGTCAGATCCCGATCGTTTGTTAGCGACCGAAGAGGTTACGGTCGGCGCCCTGTGCGGGAGCCTGAGCAGCCGGATCCGACTTCGCAACCGAAGCCGTGTGGCCACTATCGGTCGACGTAACCGCAGGCTGGTTGGCGCCGTTCGAACCATAGTTGTCACTGGCGGCGAAAGCGCTGCCGGAAACGGCCAGAACGGCGGCGGCAGCAACGATGATCTTTTTCATCTTAAATACTCCTGAATTTCTTCGAGATCCCGAGAGCGGCGGACAGGCCGCCACGCTTCTGTTTGGATCGGGATCAGCTGTTAACGGCCGAAGAGGTTGCGGTCGCTGCCCTGAACGACGGGCTGCTTGTCAGCGGGCGCCGACTTCTGAATGGAAGCCGTATACGAGCTGTCAGCCGCGGCAGCGGGCTGGTTCGCACCATTGGAACCGTAATTGTCGCTACCAGCGAAGGCGCTGCCGGTGATGGCCAAAACGGCGGCGGCAGTAAGGATGATCTTTTTCATTTTTAGTACTCCAGTTTTGCTGTCCGTCTAGCGGCGTGTGGTGGGAGCAATTCGCGTCGTTCGGACAGCCCCGATGTGGGAAAGCCATAGGCTGGTTTCCAATCACGAAGTTGTTCCGGCTGGGCCATGATTTCACCTCTTGTAATTTTGATAAGCATGCCTACCATCTCACTTTATGTAAATAATACAAAGGCTTATGTGACCATGCCGTCTGGCTCACCGAGTGTGTCCGGGCGTCAGCGTTCACACCGTCCTGCACGCATTGTCAACAGAAACGAACCGTTCGGTTCGATTTTAGAAACTGCTAATAGTCACTTTTCGATACCGTTGACGTGTTTTCCCTTGGTCGGCAGGCTGATTCGAGGTGATTTGCGAGGGCCGCGATCCGCCCCGAAAACAACACCGTCAGCCCCACGATCGTCTGCCGCCGCGTTGTCGCGCGTGTCGCGCCGCATGGAGACGATGTCGCTTTCATGCCGATGTCGCGATCGCTGCCGTGATTAGATGATCCCATCTCAGGTGCCGCTTCGTGACGACGGAGCGGAGAATTGGGAAGCCGGTCAGAATCCGGCGCTGCCCCCGCAACGGTGGTGGAGTTCAAGTCGCAACGGGAGACCACTGGGCGAGAAGCCTGGGAAGGTGTCGCGATCGTCCGCAAGGACAACTCCAGAGCCCGGAAACCAGCCCGAGATGCTTGAACTCGACTGATCGCGGTGGGCGGTCAAGAGGTGGATAGCGCATGCCCGGCGTCGCGCCGGCCTGCGGCCGATCCTTCCTCCATCACCACCAAGTTCAGTCCTTAAACCACGAGGACAGAACTATGGATGCGCGCAACGACATGCTGAGGCTCTTGAACGGCCGCAAGCAAGGCTTTTCGCTCGAGCAACCCTTCTACACCGACCCGGACTATTTCAAGCTCGACATGGAGCTGATCTGGTATCGCGACTGGCTGTTCGTCGGCCATGATTGCGAACTGCCGAAGCCCGGCAGTTATATCACCGTGCAGATCGGCGACTATCCGGTGGTGCTCGTCCGCGACCAGAAGGGCAACATCAACGCCTTTCACAATTCCTGCCGCCATCGCGGCAGCCGCGTCTGCAACACCGAGAAAGGCACGGCGGCAAAGCTCGTCTGCCCCTATCACCAGTGGACCTACGAGCTCGACGGCCGACTGCTGTTCGCCCGCCAGATGGCCGAGGGTTTCGACAAGAGCCAGTTCGGCCTAAAGCCGGTCGCCTGCGAAAGCGTGGCCGGGTACATCTTCATCTGCCTGGCGAAAGAACCCGCGGACTTCGCGCCGATGCGGGCCATGATCGAGCCCTACCTCAAGCCGCACCGGCTGAGCGAAGCCAAGATCGCTTTCGAATCGACCATCGTCGAGAAGGGCAACTGGAAGCTGGTCTGGGAAAACAACCGCGAGTGCTACCACTGCGCCGGCAACCATCCCGAACTCTGCAAGACCTTCCCGGAAGCGCCGACGGTAACCGGCGTGCAGGGGGCCGACAGCGATCCGGAGATGCTGGCGCATTGGGCGAAATGCGAAGCGGCGGGCCTGCCGAGCAAGTTCCGCATCGATCCGGCCGGACAGTACCGTGCAACCCGCGCGCCGCTGCTGAGCGATGCCGTGAGCTATACGATGACGGGAAAGCGCGCGGTGACGAAGAACCTCTCCGACACTGTTGCCGCCGACCGCATCGGCACCTTGATGCACTACCACTATCCGACGACCTGGAACCACATCCTCATCGACCATGCAGTGACCTTCCGGGTGCTGCCGATCAGCGCCACGGAGACCGCGGTGACGACCAAGTGGCTGGTGCACAAGGATGCGGTCGAGGGCGTCGACTACACCATCGACGAACTCACGCATGTCTGGACCGAGACCAACGACCAGGACCGTCGCATCGTCGAGGAGAACGCCTTCGGCATCCTGTCTCCGGCCTATGAGCCGGGCCCCTATTCGGAGCTGCATGAGGGCGGCGTGATCCAGTTCGTCGAATGGTACGCAGCCTTCATCGGTCCGCGCCTTGCCGAAGGCGGCCGGCCGGCGCTGCGCAGCGTCGCGTGAGTTCATGTCGCCCAAAAGTGTATTGCGGTTTTGGGATAACGACATGAGCAGAGCAAAAAGGACAGAGGGATGAATGCGATGACGGATCTTGGGCTCTATCGCCATCTCGACCAGATGGCGCCGTGGAATGACAGGCTGCAGGTGCTGGAGGTGATCGGCGTCAGCGACGAGGCGCCTGACGTCAAGACCTTCACCTTCCGCTCCGACAACCAGACCTGGTTCCGCTACAAGCCGGGTCAGTTCGTGACGCTGGAGCTGCCGACACCGGACGGGCCGCTGATGCGCACCTACACGCTGTCGTCGTCGCCGTCGCGGCCGTTCTCGATCGCGGTGACGGTCAAGGCGCAACCGGGCAGCATCGGCACGCGATGGATGTTCGACCATCTGACGCCCGGCTCGCACGTCAAGGCCTATGGACCGGCCGGCGACTTCTCGTTGCACAGCCACCCGGCGGCCAAATATCTGTTCATCTCGGCCGGCTCCGGCGTGACGCCGATGATGTCGATGCTGCGCTGGCTGAACGACTGCGCGCCGTGGACCGATGTCGGCTTCGTCAATTGCGCGCGTCGTGCGGAAGAGATCATCTTCCGCAAGGAACTCGAACTGCTCGGCGGTCATATGCCCGGCCTGTCGCTCGGCTTCATGATCGAGGAGCGCTCGAGCCGTGAAGGCTGGTACGGCCATATGGGCCGCATCGACGCGATCCGGCTGCCCTTGCTGGCGCCTGATTTCCGCGAGCGCGAGATCTTTTGCTGCGGTCCCGATCCCTTCATGCGCGCCGTGCGCGGCATGCTGGATGCCGCCGGCTTCGACATGATGAAATATCATCAGGAGAGCTTTGCCGCGCCCGCGGTGGAGGAAATCCCGGCGCCGTTTGCGTCTCCCGCTGAAGAAGGCATCACTGCTCCTGTCGAAGCCGTGACGCCGATCCGCTTCTCGCTTTCGGAGGTCGACGCCGATTGCGTCGCCGGCCAGACCGTGCTGCAGACGGCGCGCGCCTCGGGCGTGCGGATTCCCGCTGCCTGTGAATTCGGCCTGTGCGGTACCTGCAAGGTGAAGAAGGTCGCGGGAACCGTCGAGATGAGCCACAATGGTGGCATCCTCGACCACGAGATTGATGACGGCTTCATTCTTGCCTGCTGCTCGAAACCGCTGTCGGCGCTCGAAATCGAGGCCTGAGCGGCGCCGCCCGCTCAGATGCCATAGCGCTCGGTGCGAATGATGTCCGCTGATATGCCGGCGTCGATCAGCGCCTGGGCGGCCGCCGACACGAAGGCGTTCGCGCCGCAGACGAAGGCGAGCGCCGGCGGTTGCGGCAGCCGCGCCTGCGCCTGCATGACCATTGCCGTGTCGATGCGCCTTGAATAGTCGGACGGACGCTGTGCGGCCTCGCGCGTCAGCGTCAGCACCAGGTCGAAACCGTCGCGGCGGTCGTCGAGGCTGATCAGCTCGTCGCGGAAGATCACCTCGTCCCAGACCCGCACCGAAAACATCAGCGCGACCGGCACCGCCGATTTGCGCAAGGTCCGGTGACGCACCATCGCCATCAGCGGCACCACGCCGGAGCCGCCGCCGACCAGAAGCAGCGGCCCGCCATCGCTGTCGGACCAGACAAAATGGCCGCCAAGCGGTCCGCGCAGCTCGATCTCGTCGCCGACCGCCGCCACCTCGTGGAAAAAGGGCGAAACCTCGCCGTCGTCGAGTTTTTCGATCGCCAGCTCGATCGCGGCGCCGCTCTCCGGCGCCGAGGCGATGGAATAGGAACGGCGCGCCTGATAGCCGTCAGGCGCCGTCAGCCGGACGTCGACATGCTGCCCGGCGCGATAGGCGAAAGGTCGCGACAACGCGAAGAAGAAACTGGTGACGCGCGGCGTGCGCTTTTCGATGCGGGTGATCCTGGCTGTCTGCCAGGGCGATAGCGGCGCCGATGCCTCGCTCATGGATCGCCGCTATAGCGCTGCTCACGCCACGGATCGCCATAGATGTGATAGCCGCGCAATTCCCAGAAGCCCGGCTCGTCGCGTTCGGTGAACTGCAGACCGTTCAGCCATTTGGCCGACTTCCAGAAATAGAGATGCGGCACCAAAAGCCGCGCCGGCCCGCCATGGTCGGCCGGGATCGGCTTGCCTTCATAAAGCAGCGCCACCATCGCCTTGCCGGTGGTGAGATCCTTGGCCGGCACGTTCGTGGTGTAGCCGTCATACCCATGCGCCAGCAGGAAGCCGGTCGGCGCTTCTATGCCGGCATCGGCAAGAATGTCGTCGACCAGCACGCCTTGCCAGGCCGTATCGAACTTGGTCCAGGCGGTGACGCAATGGATGTCGCGCGTCATCTTGGTCAAGGGCAGCGCGTTGAACTCGGCCCAGTTCCATTTCTTGATCGGGCGCGGGCCGTGCTTGAGCGTGAACGACCAATCCTCGGTGCGCACGCGCGGCGTTGGCCCGGCGGACAGGACCGGAAAACCCTGTTCCAGATATTGCCCGGGCGGGATGCGCGTGTCGGTTTCCGTTGGAGGCTTTCGACCGGAAGAAAAACCGCGAGTGACCATCGGGACCTGTCCGTCTGCTGGGATGCAGCTGCAGTGTTCTCGAAGATGCCGCCACGGGCAACAGGAATTTTGGCGGCGCGGGGCGGCAGGCCTACCGGCGGTGCCGGCGAGCCTGCCGCATCATGCCTTAGCCGGCGGCGAAGGGTACGGCGACGAAGATCTGCGCATCACCGCGGTCGACCAGAAGCAGCACCGACTTGCGGCCCGACTTGCCCGCCTCGGCGATCGCCTGGTTGGCCTGTCGTGCGTTGCGCACCGGAGACTGGTCGACGGCGACAATGACATCGCCCGGCTGCAGGCCGGCATTGGCGGCCGCCTTGTCCGGATTGACGCGCTCGACCACGGCGCCGCGTTGGTTGGACGCCAGGTTTAGCTCCTCGCGGATATCAGGCGTAAGGTCGGTCAGGCCCAGGCCCAGCGAGGGTACGCGAAGCGCCTGGCCGGCCGAGGGCTTTTGATTGTCTCCCTCGGTCGACGCGGTCTTCACATCGTCGCTGTTGCGGCCGACATCGGCTGATATTTGTACCGTCTTGCCGCCGCGCCAGACGTCGAGCGTTTCCTTCGCGCCGGGCGCGACATCGGCGACTGCCCGCGACAGGTCCTTGGGATCCTTGATCGGCTCTCCGGCGAAGCTGGTGATGACGTCGCCGGTCTTGATGCCGGCCTTTGCCGCCGGCGATCCCTCGGTGACCTCGGAGACCAGCGCGCCGCCGGGATGGTCGAGGCCGACCGCACCGGCTACATCCGGCGTCACCGGCTGGATCTGGACCCCGAGATAGCCGTACTGGATGTTGCCACCCTTCATCAGCTTGGCGACAACTTTTTGCGCCTGGTCAGATGGAATGGCGAAGCCGACGCCGACACTGCCGCCATTGGGCGAATAGATCGCCGTGTTGATGCCGACGACATTGCCGGCGACATCGACCAGCGGGCCCCCGGAATTGCCGTGGTTGATCGGGGCGTCGATCTGGATGAAATCGTCGAACGGCCCGCTATTGAGGTCGCGGCCGCGCGCCGAAACGATGCCGGCGGTGACCGTGGTGCCGATGCCGAACGGATTGCCGATGGCGAGCACCTGATCGCCCGGCATGAGCTTGTCGGAATCGCCCCATTTGACCGTCGGCAGCGGCTTGTCGGCCTTGATCTTGAGCACGGCAAGATCGTTCTTGGCGTCGTGGCCGACCAGCTTGGCGGGAAGTTCGGTGCCGTCGTCGAGCGTCACCTTGATCGAAGTGGCGCCGTCAATGACGTGGTTGTTGGTGACGATGGTGCCGTCGGCGTCGACGATGAAGCCGGAACCCAGCGCCTCGGCACGCTGCGCCTGCTGTGGCGGCGTCTTCGGCATCGGGATGCCCTGGTCGCCGAAGAACTGGCGGAAATAGTCGTCGAAGGGCGAATTGCCGCCGAAAGATTGTTCCTCGCTCATGTCTTGCGGCTGCGCCTTCATGACGGTGGTGACCGTCACCACCGCAGGTTTATCGACGGCCACGATTGGGGCGAAGGAGCCGTTGGGGGCCGTTATCCCGGCGACAGGGGTCTGGGTGGTGGCAACTGTGGAGCCAGCACTTTGGGCGAAAGACGCGACGAAGGGACCGACGATCAGCGCAGCGCCCAGCAAGGCTGCGACGCGATGTCTGCGAATTATGTCTGACATGGTCGTTTGTCCGGGCGAGAGATGATCCGGCGCCGTGGCCGTTCCGGGAGAGAATCGGCCATCGGCGTGTCGGCGGTCGCGGTTGCCCGTCTCGCCTGGCATGGCAGCCGGCCGGATCGACAGCCCTGCATCTAGGGTAGGGATCGGCCCGATTTAGGGTTTTTGCGCCACCTTACGAAGATTTAATTTCCACTCACATTTTCGTTAGACGGCGGGCAAGCCACCCTCAACGCCCTTCTGTGCGTCTGAGATAAGCGGTAGCGATCTCGCGCATTCGATTGCCGTCGAAGCTCGGCCCATGGCCGCCATGACCGAGGCGGACAGGCAGCTCGATGAGCCGCTGCATGGTGCGGCGATAGTCGGGTTTGGAGGAGTCCGGCAGGTCGTCGATCAGCATGGAATCGTAGATGGCGTCGCCGGCAAAGAACAGGCCGTCCGCCTCGTCGAAGAGCGCGATCGAATCCGGAGAATGGCCGGGCAAATGCAGCACGCGGAACTGCCGGTCACCGAGGTCGACGATGTCGCCTTCGTCCAGTGTGCGCGTCAACGGCGCCGGCGGGATCTTGTAGTCGGCCGCCGTCCAGCCTGGCCCCGGCAATTTCGACACGGCACCGTCGAGATTGGTGAACATGTAGGCGTAGGTCACCTGCTCGTTCATGGTCTCGAAATGCTCGGCGCTGTGCCGCGGCCCGGCCCGCAGCGGAAACTCGTGCAGCGAGCCGACATGGTCGAGATGGATGTGGGTGGCCACAGCGATGAGCGGCTTGCCCTGCGGCGTATCGATCTCAGGCGCCAGTGGGCAGATGCCCATGCCGGTGTCGACCAGCAGGTCGGCATCGCGTCCCCTAAAATGCCAGATGTTCGCGCGCACGAAATCATGCACGAACGGTTCGGTCAGCATCGTTGTGCCGGCGTCGACGACGGTCTTGCCGAACCAGTCACCGACGACACGCTGGCCGCCAAAACGGTCGCCCATCAGACGAAGGGCTTTCCGACCTTGTATTTTTCCGGCACCAGCCGCTTCAAATAGGCCATGCCGGCTTCCGACAGCTGGTTGACGTCGGGCTTCATGAAATCGTCTGGCATATGGCGCGTCTTGCCGGCGACGTTTTTGAGCGGCACCTTCTTCAGCACGGTCTTCGTGCCGTCATACTGCAGCGCCACCGAGCCGCCGCCTTCCCCGGCAACGGCAACCGCGAAGGCGCCGGCGTCGAAGGCCTCCTGCGCGTCGACGGCGCTGATCGCCCCGATATAGCCGCGCGGCATGTAGCCGAGCGCATCGACGCGGGCACGCTTGCCCGGCAGGCCTTCGGCGAGAGCCCGCTCGAGGGCGGCCGGCAGGTCGCTGCCCGACAGCTTGACGTTGCCATGGGCGTCGCGCTCGAGCTTATCCGGCGGCACCAGGCTCTCGACCAGCGCCTTGCCGTCGGCCGTGCTGACGCCTTCGGAGACGGCGACGATGCAGCGCTTGTGGCGGTCGAGCGAGGCGCGCACGTCGTCAATAAAGCCGGCGGCCGAGAATGGCCGTTCCGGCACGTAGACGAGATGCGGGCCACTGTCGGGATCGAGCTGCCAGGCGGCGGCTGCGGCGGTGAGGAAGCCGGCATGCCGGCCCATGACGATGCCGACATAGATGCCGGGCAGCGCGCGGAAATCGAGATCGACGGACAGGAAGGCGCCGGCAACGAATTCGGCCGCCGAGATGAAGCCCGGCGTGTGGTCGTTCTCCTCGAGATCGTTGTCGATGGTTTTTGGCGCATGCACGAAAGCGATGCTGCCGCCGGCGGCGTCGGTCAGGATCTGCTGGGTGCCCGACGTGTCGTTGCCGCCGATGTAGATGAAGGCGTCGGCGCCCGCCTTCTTCAGGCCACTGAGGATGACCTCGCAATAGGCGGCATCCGGCTTGTCGCGCGTCGAGCCGAGGGCGGCGCTCGGCGTTCCGGCGATCAGCCGCAGCCGATCCTCGGGGATAGCCGACAGGTCGACATAATTGCCGTCACGAATGCCGCGCACGCCATGGATGGAGCCCAGCACCTTGGCGCCGGGATGGCGCTTGCGGATTTCCAGCGTGGCGCCGACGACCGTCTGGTTGATGACGGCAGTCGGGCCGCCGCCCTGTGCGATGACAAACGTTCCAGCCATGCTTGATGTCTCCCGGCGCGATGGTTTTCAGGCACCTTGGCCTAGCTTGCCGCATCGCGCAACGAGAGTTTCGAGTGGCGCCAAACCGCCGCAGAAGGATCAGACGACGACGACCGGGTTCTTCTTGGAAACGCGGCTGTAGAGGTCGATGATGTCCTGGTTGATCAGGCGGACGCAGCCCGACGACATCGCCTGGCCAATGCTCGCCCATTCGGGCGAGCCGTGGATGCGATAGCCGGTGTCCTTGCCATCCTGGTAGATGTAGAGGGCACGCGCACCGAGCGGATTGGTGAGGCCACCGGGCTGGCCATTTTGCCACTTCACCAGTTCCGGCTTGCGCTGGATCATCTCCGGCGGCGGCGTCCAGGTAGGCCATTCCTTGCCGTACTGAATGTTGGCGCGGCCGGACCAGCGGAAGCCGTCCTTGCCGATGCCGACGCCGTAGCGGATGGCGTCGCCGCCCTCCTGTACGAGGTAGAGCTTGCGCTCCTGCAGATGGACGACAATGGTGCCGGGCGCCTCGCCGGTCTCGTTGACGACAATCTGCCGGCGGAACTCCGGCTTGACCTTCTGATAGGGCACCGCCGGCACTTCGAAGCCGCCGTCGGTGAGTGCGGCGTACATAACGTCTGGGCCGGTGATGTTCTTGTCGACACTGATTGCGGGGCGGATCGGCCGCACCGAGCCGGTGACCGTGTCGTCCAGCTGCAGCTGCGGCAGTTCGAGCGTCGCGGTGCTGCAGCCGGCCATGCCGAGCAGCGCCATGGCGCCGGCCCCTGACAGGACGAAGCGGCGGGAATAAAGATGTTCGGTTTCGATTGCGTCGCCATTTGCAGGCGGCGTCAGATTCTGCGGCAACTCACGCATGCACCCAAACCCTACGCTGACGGCGGGAAACACGATCCGGCCGGATAGCACGCAGTTTCGCCAAACATGGTTGAAAAAGGGTGAAGGTCTTCAGGCTTGCCTTAACCCTATACCCTGTATGCCTATGTCGCCGCGCGAAACGGCACGCCGCGCATTTTTTGAGATGGCTCTTTACATTCCCGCGCACCCGAGGATTTATCCTTTTCTTTGCGCTCAAGGAGACAAAGATGTCGTTCGAAAACTGGGCCGCCTTCGCCGCCGCCTCCACCGTCCTGCTGATCATTCCCGGCCCGACCATTCTCCTGGTCGTGTCCTATGCGCTGGGCCAGGGCTGGCGCACCGCCTTGCCGATGGCGGTCGGCGTGGCACTGGGCGACTTCACCGCTATGACATTGTCGATGCTCGGCATCGGCGCCCTGCTGGCCGCATCGGCGACTGTGTTCACCATCCTGAAGCTGATCGGCGCCTGCTATCTGATCTATCTCGGCATAAAACTGTTTCGCGCCGGCGGCGCGCTGAAAGCCGAACCGCGCACCGACGCCGCGTCGGCGGCCAAGATGATGGCGCATGCCTGGCTGGTCACTGCGCTCAACCCGAAAAGCATCACCTTCTTCGTTGCGTTCCTGCCGCAGTTCCTCAACCGCGAGGCCGAATTCTGGCCGCAGATGCTGATCTTCGAGACCACCTTCCTGGCGCTCGCCTTCGCCAATGCCTTCGGCTACGCGCTGATTGCGGCGCGCGCCCGCAACGTCGTGCGCAATCCCAAAGCGATCCGCATCTTCAACCGCACCGGCGGCACGCTGCTGGTCGGCGCGGGGATAGCTACCGTGGCGATGCGTTCAGGTAACTAGGATTCGCGGAGTATCAAGGGCCGGCATGGCAGTGAAGGATACATTCGGCCTGACATTTTCGGGCGCGACCGAGACGGGGTTTTTGCCCTACAGTCAGGCTGTCCGTGAATTGCAATGCTTTATCGGCGACCCCGTCGCTTCCGTCGATCGTGCCATTGCGGCCGACCCGGGCTTCGTCATGGCGCATGTGTTCAAAGGCTATCTGTTCGGCCTCGCCACCGAGCGCGAGGCAACTGCGCTGGCCAAGGCATGCCACGAAACGGCGCTGCCGCTTGCCGCGACCGCGCGCGAGCGGGCGCATGTCGCTGCCCTAGGCCATCTCGCCGCCGGCCGCTGGCACGAGGCCTCGCGCTTGCTTGAAGATATCGCCATCGACTTCCCGCTCGACGCGGTGGCGCTGCAGACCGGACACCAGATCGACTTCTTCACGGGCAACGCCCGCATGCTGCGCGATCGCATCGGCCGCGCCCTGCCGTCCTGGCAAGAGAATATGCCGGGCTATCATGCCATTCTCGGCATGCAGGCCTTTGGACTGGAGGAAATGGGCGATTATGCGCGGGCCGAGAGGCTAGGCCGGCAGGCTGTCGATATCGAGCCGCGCGACGGCTGGGCGCAGCATGCTGTCGCCCATGTCATGGAAATGCAAAGCCGGCAAAGGGACGGCATCGCCTGGATGCGCGCCAATCCCGAGGCGTGGACGAAAGAGAGTTTCCTGCAGGTGCACAACTGGTGGCACCTGGCGCTGTTCCACTACGATCTCGGCGAGACCGAAGAGGTGTTGGCCCTGTATGACGGGCCGATCTACGGCACGCCATCGACGATGGCGCTCAATATGGTCGATGCCTCGGCAATCCTGTGGCGGCTTTATCTCGGCGGCGTCGATGTCGGCGACCGCTGGATAGCGCTCGCCGCCAACTGGCCCAAGGTCGGTGCCGGCAATTACGCCTTCAACGACGCCCATGCCATGATGGCCTTCGTCGGCGCCGGGCTCGAGACGCCAGCCAAGACCTTGCTTGAGGCACAGCGCGAGGCGATGCGCGGCAGCGACGACAACGCTGCCTTCACCAGGGATGTCGGCCATCCGTTGACATTGGCCATCAAGGCTTTTGGCGAGGGCAATTACGCCGAGGCGGTGCGCCTGATCCGGCCGATTCGCTCGATTGCTCATCGCTTCGGCGGCAGCCATGCCCAGCGCGACGTGATCGACCTGACGCTGATCGAGGCGGCGTTGCGCGCCGGCGACACAGCATTGGCACGGGCGCTGGCGGCTGAGCGTCAGCTGGCTCGGCCGGACAGACCGCTGTCGGCGCTGTTTTCTCGACGGGCCGCCAATTTGTCAGAGAATTGACCCGCAGCGGATCTTGTTTTAAAAACTGGCCAAGCCAGATTTTTTCGAGGCCCGAAAAAATTAATGGCAGTGGAGGAATGCATGTATCTCGGCCTCGATCTCGGTACGTCGGGCGTCAAGGCGCTGTTGATCGATGCCGGGCAAACCGTCATCGGCTCCGGCCATGCTTCACTTGACGTATCGCGGCCACATCCCGGCTGGTCCGAGCAGAATCCGGCCGACTGGGTCCGAGCCTGCGAGACCGCTATTGCCGAGCTGAAATCAGCGCATCCGAAAGAGCTTGCCGCCGTCAAAGGCATCGGCCTCTCCGGCCACATGCACGGCGCAACCTTGCTCGACGCCGGCGATCAGGTGCTGCGCCCCTGCATATTGTGGAACGATACGCGCAGCCATGCCGAGGCGGCCACGCTCGATGCCGACCCGCGCTTCCGCAAGCTGACCGGCAACATCGTCTTCCCCGGCTTCACCGCGCCAAAACTCGCCTGGGTGAAGAATAACGAGCCGGCTGTCTTCGCCAAGGTGGCGAAGGTGCTGCTGCCCAAGGATTTCCTGCGATTCTGGCTGACCGGCGAGCATATGTCGGAAATGTCCGACTCGGCCGGCACCTCATGGCTCGATGTCGGCAAGCGGCGCTGGTCGCCGGAACTGCTTGCCGCCACCTCGCTCGACGAGAAGCAGATGCCATCGCTGGTCGAAGGCACTGAAAAGGCTGGCGCCTTGCGCGCCGATCTCGCCTCCAAATGGGGCGTCCAGGCTGGCATCCCGATTGCCGGTGGCGCCGGCGACAATGCGGCTTCGGCCTGCGGCATGGGCACGGTCGGCGCCGGCCATGCCTTCGTTTCGCTGGGCACGTCCGGCGTGCTGTTTGCTGCCAATGCCTCCTACCTGCCGAACCCGGCCAGTGCGGTCCACACTTTCTGTCACGCGCTGCCCAACACCTGGCACCAGATGGGCGTCATCCTGTCGGCGACGGATTCGCTGAACTGGCTGTCGGAGGTATCGGGGAAGAAGGCCGGCGAATTGACCGCCGAACTCGGCGAGGCGCTGAAGGCGCCGAGCGGTGTATCGTTCCTGCCTTACCTCTCGGGTGAGCGCACGCCCTACAATGATTCCGCCATTCGCGGGTCTTTCACCGGCCTGGCGCATGAATCGAGCCGTGCGGTGCTGACGCAAGCGGTGCTTGAAGGCGTTGCCTTTGCCTTCCGGGACAGTCTCGAAGCCTTGAAGACAGCCGGCACGATCTTGACCAGGGTGACGGCGATCGGCGGCGGCTCGCGCTCGCGCTACTGGCTGAAAGCGGTCGCTACGGCGCTGCAGGTTCCGGTGGATATTCCGGCAGACGGCGATTTCGGCGCTGCCTTCGGCGCGGCGCGACTCGGGCTGATCGCGGCGACGGGGTCGGATCCGCTGGCGGTATGCACGGCGCCGAAGACGGATGCCACGATCGAACCGGATGCTGGGCTTAGTGGGGCGTACGCAGATGCCTATCAGCGCTATCGGGCGCTGTATCCAGCGATCAAGGCTGTGACCGCGTGACTAGGCGCGAGGCACCCCCCTCTGCCCTGCCGGGCATCTCCCCCGCAAGGGGGGAGATCAGCAGCTTGGGCGGCTATGCCAGTCTTGCAAGGTGGGTGATTGGCGAAGGCGGGAATGCTAGCCAATCTCCCCCCTTGCGGGGGAGATGCCCGGCAGGGCAGAGGGGGGTGCCTCGCGCCCACGTTAGGCCGAACAGGTCACTGCGCCGGAACCTTGTCGAGAAACCCGGTGACATTCTTCAGCCGCCCATTCTCGATGACACCGATATCAGTACCTTCGATAACAGACGGCACACCCTCCGGCCCAAGATTCCACGAGAAGCGGATCGTGTCGCCAAACCCGTCCGGTGTGCCCTTCAGCGAAAACCGGAAGCCGGCAAAACGCTGCTGCACGCCATCGATGAGTGCGGCCACACCCGCATGGCCGTCGCCCTGCATCAGCGGATCGCGGTAGCTGACATCTTCGGTGAAGGTAGCCTTGAGCAGTTCGGCGCGGCGATCCGCATCGGCCTCGTTCCAGGCGGTGATGTAGTTTTGAGCGATCGTGTTGAGGTCGGTCATGGTCTGTCTCCTTCGTTGAGTGGCTTTGACACCAGCCTTTTCACCCCTTGGCAGAACGAAACCAATTACGCCTGAGGTAATCAGCGCGAACTATTCGAGAGAGGACAGAAATCATGAGCAGCGGATTTTTCGGCGACATCAAAGCAATCAAGTATGAGGGGCCGGATTCGACCAATCCGCTGGCCTACCGCTTCTACAACCCGGATGAGGTCGTCGCCGGCAAGCGGCTGGAAGACCATCTGCGCTTCGCCGTCGCCTACTGGCATTCCTTCGCCTGGCCGGGCGGCGATCCCTTCGGCGGCCAGACCTTCGACCGTCCCTGGTTCCCCAAGGCGGGCGGCATAGACACGATGGAACTGGCCAAGCTGAAGGCAGACGTCGCCTTCGAGATGTTCTCGCTGCTTGGCGCGCCGTATTTCTGCTTCCACGACGCGGATGTACGCCCGGAAGGCAAGGATTTCTCCGAAAGTGCCGCGCGGCTTGACGAGATCGCCGACTATTTTGCGGCCAAGATGAAGAAGACCGGCGTCAAGCTGCTCTGGGGCACGGCGAACCTGTTCTCCAACCGCCGCTTCATGTCGGGCGCCGCCACCAATCCAGATCCGGATGTCTTTGCCTATGCGGCGGCGACGGTGAAGAGCTGCATCGACGTCACCAAGCGGCTTAAGGGCGAAAACTATGTGCTGTGGGGCGGGCGAGAGGGCTATGAGACGCTGCTCAACACCGACCTTGCCCGCGAGCAGGAGCAGGCCGGACGCTTCCTCAGCCTGGTCGTCGACTACAAGCACAAGATCGGCTTCAAGGGCACGATCCTGATCGAGCCGAAGCCGCAGGAGCCGACCAAGCACCAGTACGACTATGACGTCGCCACCGTCTATGGCTTCCTCAAGCGCTTCGGCCTGGAGAAGGAAGTAAAACTCAACATCGAGCAGGGCCACGCCATCCTCGCCGGCCATTCCTTCGAGCACGAACTGGCGCTGGCCAATGCGCTGGGCGTCTTCGGTTCGATCGACATGAACCGCAACGACTATCAGTCGGGCTGGGACACCGACCAGTTCCCCAACAATGTGCCGGAGATGGCGCTGGCCTATTATCAGGTCCTGCAGGCCGGGGGCTTCAAGACCGGCGGCACCAATTTCGACGCCAAGCTGCGTCGCCAGTCGCTCGATCCGCAGGACCTGCTGATCGGCCATATTGGCGGCATGGATTCGTGCGCACGCGGTCTGAAGGCAGCCGCGAAGATGGTCGAGGACAAGGCGCTGTCGGGTCCGCTCGCCGAACGCTATGCCGGCTGGAACACGGCAGAGGCCAAGGCGATGCTGTCGGGCAAGCGCACGCTGGAAGACATTGCAGAGCGCGTCGTGAAGAAGAAGATCGAGCCGCAGCCACGCTCCGGCCGCCAGGAACTGCTGGAAAACATCGTCAACCGCTACGTCTGAGACCTGGTACCTTGGGCTGACATAAGCCGCGCGTGGCCGAAAAGCCGCGGCGGCTGACCTCTGCCAGTCAGCCCGCAGCACGCTCGCCAAAGTGCGTGGTAAGATCGCGACGGCGCACCCAGCGGAGTCTGATTTGACCATGCCTTCTTCTACCACCAAACGTGCGCTGATCACCGGGGCGGGTGCTGCTGACGGCATCGGCATTGCCATTGCGCGACAGCTCGGCCTTGCCGGTCATGCCGTTTTCCTGAACGGTGCCAGCGCGCGTGTACTCGATCGCGCCGCCGAGCTTTGCGCCGAAGGCATAAATGCCAAAGCCGCGGTCGCGGATCTCACCATCGCAGCCGAAGTCGCGCGGCTACGGGCTGATGTCGGCGCTGTCGACATCCTGGTCAACAATGCCGGCATGGGCTCGCTGGCATCGCCCTCGGCCGATAAGGCGTTTCTCGCCATGACCGAGGCCGACTGGGACCAAGGGATCGACGTCAGCCTGAAGACCGTATTCCTGGTCACCCGCGCGTTTTTGCCGGCGATGGTAGAGGCGGGCTATGGGCGCATCGTCAATGTGGCGTCGGTTACCGGGCCGCTGGTGTCTTTTGAAGGCACATCAGCCTATTCCGCCGCCAAGGCCGGCATGGTCGGCCTGACGCGCACGCTGGCGCTCGAAGTGGCGAAACGCGGCGTAACAGTCAATGCCGTGGCCCCCGGCTGGATCGAAACGGGTTCGTCGAGCGCAATGGAGCGGCAAGCTGCCCTGCACACGCCACCGGCGCGGGCCGGGCGACCGGACGAGGTTGCCGCAGCGGTGGTGTTCCTGGCATCGGAAGGTGCCAGCTACGTCAACGGCGCCCTGCTGGTGGTCGACGGCGGCAACAGCCTTCAGGAGCGCAAGGGCTGAATCCGAAACGACCGGTCTCGTTCACGATCGGTCGCGGGTTACGGAAAGCATTGGAAATAGCATCGCCAACGCATTTGCCGAGCGCGCCTTCATGAAGAAGATCGAACCGCAGCCAAAGTCCGGCCGCCAGGAACTGCTGGAAAACATCGTCAACCGCTACGTCTGAGGACGAAAGCCGATTCGTCGTGCTCAAGGGCGGCTGGATGGCATCCCGGCCGCCCCGGAATGAGGTTTGCGCACGACCCTATCCGGCGACATGCTTTTGCCCTTTGCCGCCCCTCAATGACCTCGCTCTTGCCTTCAAACTGCCGTCACGTATCTCGTATAAAAGGACCGTTGTGGCGGGTGAAAAGGAAGGAGGCGAACCGATATGCAGCACGAACGCGAAATCGACGCCCTGCTCTCATCCGGCGAGACTGGATCGATCATCGACCGGCTGATGGCGCTGCCGCATTCGAACGACGGCGCCCGCAAGACAAATGAATGGGACCGCGCGGTCGCCGCGCGGCTGGAGACGGCGCTGGCCAGAAGCATGCGCTCGCGCATTGTCGGCGAAGGCCGCGACGCCGCCTGATTCTTCCGGCAATTCTTCCGCGGCCTGATACTTCCTTGGTTTGACGAACGGAGACCGTTTCTCCATCCTGCACCGATGATACGCGCGGTGCTCCTGGATCTTCTGGGTGTCGTCTATGACGGCGACACCCAGATCGCTGGTGCAGCGTCCGCGGTCGAGCGGCTGCGACGGGCTGGTTTGCCGCTGCGTTTCGTCAGCAACACGACACGTGCGCCACGCGGCGCAATCATCGCGCAGCTTGCCGCCATGGGCATCAAGGTTGCGGATGAAGAATTGCTGACACCGGCGCGCGCCGCCGTCGAATGGCTGCGCAAACATGACCGCCAGCCACATCTGCTCGTCCATCCCGATCTGGAGGTCGAGTTCTCCGGGCTTGAAGGTGGGAGTGGGCGCGCCGTCATCGTCGGCGATGCCGGCGAGGCCTTCGACCATGCCAACCTCAACCGTGCTTTCCGCGAGCTGATCGCCGGCGCGGATTTCGTGGCGCTTGCCGTCAACCGCACCTTCAAGGACACGGACGGACTGCTCAGCCTCGACACCGGCGCCTTCGTCGCGGCGCTCGAATTCGCCAGCGGGCGAAGCCCTGTCGTACTCGGAAAGCCGTCGCCGGATTTCTTCCACTCGGCGCTCACCGATCTGAATTGTCCGGCCGCCGATGCGGTCATGATCGGCGACGACGCGGAGAGCGACGTCGCTGGCGCACTTGGCGCCGGGCTCGGCGCGGCGCTGCTCGTGCGGACCGGCAAATATCGCCCCGGCGACGAGACCCGCTTCAATCCGGCGCCCACGGCGCTGGTCGACGACGTCGCCACCGCGACCGACTGGATAATCAGCCACGCCGCAGCCTGACCGGTGCTTCGCCGAACGCTCTTGAAAACGCTCTGGAAAATGCCGCGGCGGACGAAAATCCCGTCCGCCCGGCAATATCCGCCATGGCGATCCGCGTGTCGACCACCAGCCGCCGCGCAGCGCCCAGCCGCAGTCTGAGATAGTAGGCGCCGGGCGTCTCGCCGATCGATTTGCGAAAAATGCTTTCCAATGTTCGTGCCGTCACCCCGGCGCGTTTCGCCACCGCATCTATGGTCAGCGGCTGGTCGACATGCGATTCCATCAGCCGGATCGCTTGCGCCAGCCGCGGGTCATAGCCGTCGAGCCGGCCGAGCGAGACCAGCGGTTGCGCATCGGTCGCGGCGCGCGCCTGGTCGTAGATGAAGACGCTGGCGACATCGAGCGCCACGGCCATGCCGAGGCGGGTGCGGATCAGATGCAGCATCAGGTCGAAGGTCGGCGACGCCCCGCCCGAGGTGAAGACGGGCCCATCGATGACGTAGCGGTCGGGACGGACATCAACGCCGGGAAAGGCCGACGAAAAATCCTCCATGTCTTCCCAATGGGTGGTGGCGCTGCGCCCTTCCAAGAGACCCGCCCGCGCCACCAGCCAGGTGCCGGCCTCGACGCCGCCACAGGCACGGACCGCGCGGGCCGCACGGCGCAGACCGGAGAGCAGCGCTGATGTCGCGTAATTCTGGGTGCCGAAGCCGGCGACAACGACAAGCACGTCGGTTGGCTCTGTTGCATCGAAGCGGCCGCTGACCGCCACCGGCAGGCCGCATGTGGTGACCGGCGCCTCGCCGGTGACCGAGACCAGTTTGAAATCGAACAGTGTCTCGCCGGAAATGCGGTTGGCGGCGCGCAGCGGGTCGACGGCAGAGGCGACGCACATGATGGACGAGCCGGAAAACACCAGCAGCGTCACCTTGAGAGGCGAGCGTTCCGAGCGAAAGATGGTCGGTTTTTCGCTTTTGATCATGGGAGCTTCGTAAATCGCAAAACAGTCCCCCGCAAGTCCGATCATTGTTGGCCTGTTCTTGTGCATGTCGTTATCCCAAAACCGGTTCCCACTTTTGGGCGACATGCACTGCTGATGTTTGGGAGGAAAGTTCCATGCCGCTCGCGATGAACCGTGAGGTTTTCATTACCTGTGCCGTGACCGGATCCGGCGGCTCGCAGGACCGCTCGCCGCATGTGCCGCGCTCGCCCAAGCAGATTGCCGATTCGGCGATCGATGCGGCCAAGGCCGGTGCTGCCATCGTCCACTGCCATGTCCGCGACCCTGAAACCGGCAAGCCCCGCCGCGATGTCCATCTCTACCGCGAAGTGACCGAGCGCATCCGCGACGCCAATGTCGATGTGGTGCTCAACCTCACCGCCGGCATGGGCGGCGATATGGTGTTCGGTTCGCCGGAGGCGCCATTGCCGCTCAACGAAAAAGGCACCGACATGGGCGGCGCCACCAACCGCATGGAACACGTGCGCCAGTGCCTGCCGGAAATCTGCACGCTGGATTGCGGCACCATGAACTTCGCCGAAGCCGACTATGTCATGACCAACACGCCCGGCATGCTGCGCGCCATGGGCGGCATGATGACGGCGCTCGGCGTCAAGCCGGAGATAGAAGCCTTCGACACCGGCCATCTCTGGTTTGCCAAGCAGCTCGTCGAGGAGAAGGTGCTCAACGCCGATGCGCTGGTGCAACTCTGCATGGGCGTGCCGTGGGGTGCGCCCGACGACCTCAACACCTTCATGGCGATGGTCAACAATGTGCCGTCGACCTGGAACTGGTCTGCCTTCGCCATCGGCCGCAACCAGATGGCCTACGCAGCAGCGGCGGTTCTCGCCGGCGGCAATGTCCGCGTCGGGCTCGAAGACAATCTATGGCTCGACAAGGGCGTGCTGGCGACCAATGCGCAACTGGTCGAGCGCGCCGCCAGCATCGTCACCAATCTCGGCGCCCGTATCCTCGGGCCGGAGGAAGTGCGCAAGAAGCTGAACCTGACCAAGCGGGCGCCGATCGCAGCCGCTGCGTAAAACGGGAGCGGATCATGGCTACCGTCAAATTCACCGCGATGAAGGATGGCGACAAGGACGATTACGAGTTCCTGACCGCCCATGAAATCGACTACGCCGCCAAGACCGGCGAGCGGCTGCTCGACGCGCTGGTGCAGCTCGACGAAGGCCTGTCCGGCTACAAGATCACAAGGCTCGGCCATTCGCTGCAGGCGGCGACGCGGGCGTGGCGCGATGGCGCCGACACCGACTGGATCGCCTGCGCGCTGCTGCACGATATCGGCGATATCTACGCGCCCTACAATCACGACGAATACGCCGCTTCGATCCTGAAACCTTTCGTGCGCGAGCAATGCACCTGGGTGGTGGAAAAACACGGCGATTTCCAGCGCCTCTATTACGCCCACCATCTCGGCGGCAACCGTCACGCCCGCGACCGCTTCGCCGGCCATGCGTATTTCGACGATTGCGATCAGTTTTGCGAACGCTGGGACCAGTCGAGCTTCGACCCCGACTATGAGACGCTGCCGATCGAATTCTTCCGGCCCTTCGTGCTCGAAGTCTTCGCCCGCAAGGCCTACGACGTATCGGTCATTCGCGCCGGCGAGCGCGTGCCCCTCATCGACCCACAAACAGCCAAGACAAGAACCGGAGCCTGACCATGAGCATCATCAACAAGGCGGCCGCCATTGGCGGCGGTGTCATCGGCGCCGGCTGGGTGGCGCGGCTGCTGCTCAACGGCATCGACGTGTCGATCTTCGATCCGGACCCGGAAGCGTCGCGCAAGGTCTCGGAAGTGATGAAGGGCGCGCGCCGCGCCTACAAGCAGATGGTTCCCGGCGGCCTGCCTAGGGAAGGCAAGCTGACCTTCGCCAAGACCATTGCCGAGGCGGTGGCGGACGCCGATTTCATCCAGGAGAGCGTGCCGGAACGGCTCGACCTGAAACATCGAGTGCTGGCCGAAATCGATCTTTATGCACCCGCTAACGCCATCGTTGGCTCGTCGACCTCCGGCATCAAGCCGACCGACATGCAGGTGGCGATGAAGAAGCATCCGGAGCGACTGGTTGTCGGACATCCCTTCAACCCGGTCTATCTTCTGCCGTTGGTCGAGATCGTCGGCGGCGAACAGACGTTCCCCGAGGCAATCGAGGTTGCGAAAGAAATCTATGCCTCGATCGGCATGAAGCCGGTGGTGATCCGCAAGGAGATCGAGGCCTTTGTCGGCGACCGCTTGCTGGAAGCCGCCTGGCGCGAGGCGCTGTGGCTGATCAAGGATGGCATCTGCACCGTCGAGGAGCTCGACGATATCATGCGCTACGGCTTCGGCCTGCGCTGGGCGCAGATGGGCATGTTCCAGGTCTATCGCGTCGCTGGCGGCGAGGCCGGCATGCGCCACTTCATGGCGCAGTTCGGGCCGTGCCTGAAATGGCCGTGGACCAAGCTTATGGACGTGCCGGAGTTCAATGACGAACTGGTCGACCTGATCGCCACCCAGTCGGACGACCAGGCGCATGGCCTGTCGATCCGCGAGCTGGAAAAGATCCGCGACGACAATCTGGTCGCGATCATGGACGCTCTGTCGAAACAGAATAAAGGCAAAGGCTGGGGCGCCGGCGCCTTGCACAAGGACTACACCAGGCAGCTGGCCAAGCTGGCGGCGAAGAAGCCGGCCGCTTCCAAGGCTGCCGAAAAGGCCAAGGCATCGAAGCCGGTGAAGAAGGTGGAAAAGCCGAAGAAAAAGAAGAAAGGCTGAAGACCATGGATTTCGGGCTTTCGGAGGAACAGAAGCTCATCGTCGAGACGACGCGTGCGTTCGTCGAGAACGAGCTTTACCCGCATGAGCGTGAGGTCGAGCGCACCGGCGTGCTGCGCCGCGAGCTGATCGAGGAGATCAAGGTCAAGGCGATCGAAGCCGGGCTCTACGCCGCGAACATGCCGGCCGATGTCGGCGGCGCCGGCCTCGATACGGTGACCTGGCTGCTCTACGAAAAGGAGCTCGGCCGCGCCAATTACGCGCTGCACTGGACCTGCGTCGCGCGTCCCTCCAACATCCTGCTCGCCGGCACGCCGGAGCAGCGGGAAAAATACCTGTTCCCTTGCATCCGTGGCGAAAAGTGGGACTGCCTGGCGATGACCGAGCCCGGCGCCGGCTCCGATTTGCGCGGCATGAAAGCGACCGCCGTACAGGACGGTGACGACTGGGTGCTCAACGGCACCAAGCATTTTATCAGCCATGCCGATCTTGCCGACTTTGCCATCGTCTTCATGGCTTCCGGCGAGGAAGAAACGCCGCGTGGCAAGCGCAAGAAGATCACCGCCTTCTTCGTCGACAAGGGCACCAAGGGTTTCACGGTGCGCGACGGCTACCGCAACGTCTCGCACCGCGGCTACACCAACGCCATCCTTGAATTCGACGATTGCCGTTTGCCCGCGAGCCAGGTGCTCGGCGAAATGCACAAGGGCTTCGAGGTCGCCAATTCCTGGCTCGGCGCCACCCGCCTGCAGGTCGGCGCCACCTGCCTTGGCCGCGCCGAGCGAGCGCTTGGCCATGCCATCGAGTATTCCGCGCAGCGCCAGCAGTTCGGCCAGCAGATCGGCAAGTTCCAGGGCGTGTCGTTCAAGCTGGCCGACATGGCGACCGAATTGAAAGCTGCGGACCTGATGGTGTTCGAAGCCGGCTGGAAGTACGATCAGGGCACCGTGACCGATCAGGACATGGCCATGGCCAAGCTGAAGGCTACCGAAATGCTCGCCTTTGTTGCCGACGAAGCAATCCAGATCCATGGCGGCATGGGGCTGATGGACGACCTGCCGCTGGAGCGCATCTGGCGCGATGCGCGCGTCGAGCGCATCTGGGAAGGTACTTCGGAGATTCAGCGACATATTATTTCGCGGGCGCTGCTGCGTCCGTTCGGAGCATAGAGCATGATGTACCCCAACCGGGGTCCGGTTTTGGGGAGAAGATCATGCTCAAACGAAAAGATGGCCATGCATAAACTCGAACGTCTCCTGCGCCCAAAATCCATCGCCGTGTTTGGCGGGGCGCAGGCCGCTACCGTCGTCGCGCAATCGATCAAGATGGGCTTTGCCGGCGAGATCTGGCCCGTGCATCCGACCAAGGACGAGGTTGCCGGCCGCAAGGCCTATCGTTCTGTTGCAGACCTTCCCGGTGCGCCCGACGCCGCCTTTGTCGGCGTCAACCGGCACTTGACCATCGAGGTGGTCAAGGCGCTGGCCGAACGTGGCGCCGGCGGCGCCGTCTGTTTTGCTGCGGGCTTTCTCGAGACCGAGGCTTATGATGACGATGGTGAGCGGCTGCAGGCCGAACTGGTCGCTGCTGCCGGCCAGATGCCGATCATCGGCCCGAACTGCTATGGCCTGATCAACTATGCCGACGGCGCGTTGCTGTGGCCCGACCAGCATGGCGGCATCAGGCTGCCCGAAGGCGCAAAGGGCGTCGCCATCATCACCCAGTCGTCCAACATCGCCATCAACATGACGATGCAGAAGCGCGGCCTGCCGATCGCTTTCCTGATGACCGCCGGCAACCAGGCGCAGACCGGCCTGTCCGAAATGGCGCTCGGCCTGATCGAGGACGAGCGCGTGACGTCGCTCGGGCTGCACATCGAGGCCTTCGATTCGGTAGCCGGCTTCGAGCGGCTGGCGGCGCGAGCGCGCGAACTGAAGAAGCCGATCATCGCCATGAAGGTCGGCCGCTCCGAACAGGCCAGGCAGGCGACCGTCTCGCACACCGCATCGCTGGCTGGCTCAGACGCGGCCTCCGGTGCCTTCTTGCGAAGGCTCGGCATTGCGCGCGTCGATTCCATCCCCGCCTTTATCGAAGCGCTGAAGCTCTTGCATGTCACCGGCCCATTGCCCGGCTACCGGCTGTCATCGATGAGCTGTTCGGGTGGCGAAGCCTCGGTCATGGCCGACAGCGCCGAGGGTCGCTGGGTCAATTTCCCGGAGCTCACCAGCAAGCACCGCGCCCATGTCAAATCGACGCTCGGGCCGCTGGTCGCGGTTGCCAACCCGTTGGACTACCACACCTTCATCTGGAACAACGAGCCGGCGATGACCGCCACCTTCACCGCTATGGTGTCGGGCGGTTTCGATCTCAACATGCTGGTGCTCGACTTCCCGCGCCCCGACCGCTGCTCGGTCACCGACTGGTGGGCGACGCTGCGCGCCTTCGAATCGGCGCTGAAGACCAACAAGGCGCATGGCGCGATCGTCTCGTCGCTACCGGAAAATCTGCCGGAGGAATACACCGCCGAGCTGATGGCGCGGGGCATGGTGCCGTTGTTCGGCATCTCCGAAGCCATGGACGCCGCAGGCGCAGCAGCCTTCATCGGCTGGGCCTGGGCCGAGCCGCAGGCGCAGCCGATCGACACGTCAGCCGCGGGCGCTGCCGAAGGCGGCCATGTGACGCCTGACGAGGCCGAAGCCAAGGAGCGACTGATCAAGGCAGGCCTGCCGGTGCCGAAGGGCGAACGTGCCGCCAATGCGGTCGACGCCGTCATCTCGTCGATGGCGCTCGGCTTCCCGGTGGCGCTGAAGGCGCTCGGCGTCACCCACAAGTCGGAAGTCGGCGCTGTCAGGCTGAACCTGAGGGATGCCGAATCCGTCAGCACGGCGGCGCATGATCTCCTGCCGCTCGGCACCGGGCTCTATGTCGAGCGCATGGTGCGCGACGGCGTCGCCGAACTGATCGTCGGCTTCACCCGCGACCCGATGTTCGGCGCCGTCATGACGCTGGGCACTGGCGGCGTGCTGGTCGAGTTGTTGCGCGACAGCGTCACCTTGATGCTGCCGGCGACGCGCGACGATATCGAGGCGGCCCTGCGCCGCCTGAAACTGTTCCCGCTGCTTGAGGGCTATCGTGGCCGGCCGAAAGCCGATGTCACTGCTGCCATCGAGGCCATCGCGGGCATTGCCAGCTTCGTGCAGAAGAACGCCGGCGAGATCGAGGAACTCGACATCAACCCGCTGATCGTCTGCGCCGAGGGCAAGGGCGCCTGGATCGCCGACGCGCTGCTGGTGCTGGGAGAGAAGAAGAATGTCTGACGTCATTTCGACCCGCCGCGAGGGCACTATCCTCGAGGTCACGCTCGACCGGCCCAAGGCCAACGCGATCGATCTGAAGACGTCGCGGCTGATGGGCGAGACGTTCAAGGCGTTCCGCGACGATCCGGAGCTTCGCGTCGCCATCGTCAAGACCGCAGGTGACAAGTTCTTCTGCGCCGGCTGGGATTTGAAGGCCGCCGCCGGCGGCGACGCGGTCGATGGCGACTATGGCGTCGGCGGCTTTGCCGGCCTGCAGGAGCTGCGCGACATGAACAAGCCGGTCATCGCCTGCGTCAACGGCATGGCGGTCGGCGGCGGCTTCGAGTTGGCGCTGTCCTGCGATCTCATCTACGCCTCCGACCATTCCTCCTTCGCACTGCCCGAAATCCGCGCCGGCACGCTGGCTGATGCCGCGACGATCAAGCTGCCCAAGCGCATTCCCTATCATGTCGCCATGGATCTGCTGCTCACCGGCCGCTGGATGGATGTCGCCGAGGCGCATCGCTGGGGGCTGGTCAACGAAGTGCTGCCCAAGGAAAAGCTCGAAGACCGTGTCTGGGAGATTGCAAGGCTGCTGGCCAGCGGGCCGCCGCTGGTGTTCGCCGCGATCAAGGAGACGGCGCGGGTGGCCGAGGCGCTGACCTTCCAGGATGCGATGAACCGCGTGACGCGCCGGCAATTGGCGACCGTCGATGCGCTTTATGGGTCAGACGACAATATGGAAGGTTTTCGCGCCTTTGCGGAAAAGCGCGATCCGGTGTGGAAGGGGAAGTAGCCTCTTTACCCTCCCCTCGATGGGGAGGGTCGGACCGAAGGTCCGGGGTAGGGTGATGCGCCGCCACCCACCGTTTCGCGGCGACCTCCCCCAAGGGAGGTAAAGGAACAGCATGACCGACTACAAAATCCTCATCGACGCCGAGACCTGGGCCTTCATCGAACGGACCAATTCCTTCTACCCGCCCGACACGATCGACTACACCATCGCCCAGCAGCGCGCGATTTATGACCGGATGTGCCGCGAATTCTTTGCCGGCTATCCCGATGGCGTGACGGCGGAAACGACCATCACTGCCGCGCACGATATCCCGATCCGCATCTATCGCAGCGGTACCCCGAACAAGGCGGCGATGGTGCTCTACATCCATGGTGGCGGCTTCATCCTCGGTGGGCTCGACAGCCATGACGATGTCTGCGCCGAATTGTGCGCCCATACGGGCTTCGAGGTGGTCTCCGTCGACTACCGCCTGGCCCCTGAGCATCTGCACCCGGCCGCCTTCGACGATGCGCTGCATGCCTTCGAATGGGCGGCCTCGACGTACGACCGCCCCGTTGTGCTCTGCGGCGACAGCGCCGGCGGCAATCTCTGCGCGGCCGTTGCCCACGCAACGCGCGGCCATGCTAAGCGGCCAATCGGCCAGGTGCTTATCTATCCCGGCCTCGGCGGCGACCGCTCGAGGGGCTCCTACGTGACGCATGCGGAAGCGCCGATGCTGACCATGCGCGATCTCGAATTCTACAAGCACGTCCGCACCGGCGGCGCGGACGGCTCCGGTGACATCGCTTTGTCGCCGCTCGCCGACGCGGATTTCACCAACCTGCCGCCAACCGTGCTCATCACCGCACAATGCGACCCGCTGTCGTCCGATGGCGAGGCCTATCGCGACCGCGTCCTCGCCGCAGGCGGCCACGCCACCTGGTTCGACGAGCCGGGGCTGGTGCATGGCTATCTCCGGGCCAGGCACACGGTCGGCCGGGCGCGCGCCAGCTTCAACCGTATCGTCGAGGTGGTCTCGGTGCTGGGCCGAGGCGGCTGGACCTGGTGATCATTCGCCGACAATCTGCCTGAAAAATAAAGTCGTTCGCCGCTTCTGTGAAATGGCGAACAGTCCCAGCCGCCGTTTTGCATGAACCTTTCCGCTTCCGCCTGCGACTGACGCTCAGGCGCCGCATGGTGCGGGGCCGGAAAGGATGCCCCAATGACCAGGACCCCAGAGACTGGCAGGTCTCCGGGAACAACGGGAGCTCAGCGCGACCATCGCCTTCGGGACGGGGTCGATGCGCTGGGCTTCCGGCTGATTCCGTTGACCCTGCACAGGAGCCGGCGTATCGTGAGGATGAGGAAAGCAGACAATTCGATCAGGGACGAACGTGCCGGAACGACGCGCCTTGCCCTGATTCGGCCGGCCGGACCGGAAGTTCCTCCCGAAAACTTCGGGGGGAGTTTTATGTCCTGCGATCGCGGCACGTCCATGCCATCTCCACGCGGCGGTTTGCGCCATTCGCTCCATCTGGCCGGCGGTCTGCTTGCCCTGGCGCTGAGCGCCACGCTTTGGCTGGGCACAGCTGCCCGGGCGCAGGAAACCCAGATCATCTATCCCGGCTCGATGACCGTGACCGGATTTTCCGGCACCGTTATTCCCAATTTCGACGAAGGGTTGCCACCCGGGGTCGACCCGGTCGATGAGACCTTTATCGACACGACGCGCGCGACCTTGCGCGTTTTCGACGTTTCAGCGCTGGGCGGACCGGCCTCCGGCCAGCTTGTCTACACGCCGCCGCCCTTCGAGGTGACCGCCGACCAGATCGGCCAGGTGTTCGCCATTACCTATGATGACGGCGTGCGCGACGGCGTTCCGTCAGGCATCCCCAACCTCTATGCCGGCGCCAGCTCGCTGCACGGCATCCGCATCGTCACCCCTGACGAAGATGCCGACGGCCGCCCTGAGCGGCAGCGCCGCGGCACGGCCGGCGCCGTCTTCATGGACGGCCAGTTCGGCACCGAAAACGGTGGCGGTCCCGGCACGATCTGGAAGATCGACGGCATCACCGGCGCCGTCTCCAGATTCGCCGACATCGACCCCAACAGCGGTCCTGGCATCGGCGACGTCAGCTTCGACAGCAATCACCGCGAGTTCTTCGCCAGCGACCTCGACACCGGCCTCATCCACCGCATCGCGTCCGACGGGACGCTGATCGACACGTTCGACCATGGCGTTGCCGGGCGGCCGGCGCATGGGCTCGCGCCCGTCGCCGACGACGGCGCGGTAATGGACATTCAGGGCGCCGCCTTCGATAGCGAAGACCCCGACACCTGGGGCTATACGCAGGACGAGCGCCGTGTCTGGGCGGTCGCCTATCACGGCGGCCGGGTCTACTACTCGGTCGGCGAAAAGGCCGAGATCTGGTCGGTGGGCATTGCCCGCGACGGCAGCTTCGCCGGCGATCCGCGCTGGGAACTGACGGTCAAGGCCGACAAGGACTACGCCGTCACCGACATCGCCTTCGACGTCAAGGGCTTCATGTACCTGGCGCAGCGCGGTCCGGTGGAAAACCGCTACGATTACAGCCAGTTCGCCGATTCCGGCAAAGGCGAGGTCATCCGTTACTGGCGCGAAAACCCGGACGATCCGGCGACGGAATCGGAGTGGGTGGAAGAGCCGCAGGAATATGCCGTCGGCTTCCCGCAAGGCAACCGGCAGTCGGCCGGCGGCCTTGATCTGCAATATGGCTATGACGCCGACGGCAATCTCGACACCGGCGTCTGCACCGACACGCTGGTCAACACCGGCGACAAGCTGCGCGACAGCCCGACACTGGCCGACCAGCTCGCCGCCGGCGGGCCGCTCGCCGTACACGGCGTGCAGATCACGCCGACGCCGCTGGTCAAGCCGGCCAACGTGCCGCCCTTCGGCTCGTGGTTCGTCGATTTCGACGGCTATTTCGAAGACCCCGAGGTGGAAGGCCATGTCGGCGACGTCGAGGTCTGGCACCCCTGCGAAGGCCGTGCCGGCTACTATGAAGAAATCCCCGGCGGTTACCTGCCGCCCTTCTATCCGCCGGACTTCCCACCGCCCGGCGATCTGCCTCCATGCATCGATGTCGAGGATGTCCAGTTCTACTGCACGCCTCGCGGCCTCCAGGCCGACCTCTATCTCCATGACCATGCCGGCTTCGGCGGCGATTCGATCAAGGCCCAGTCCAGGACGCCAGGCGTCGGGGTGACATCACCCCAGTCGCATGCGCCCGGCAAGCCTTACACGGTCGACATCACCGGCCACTATCCGGGCGACACAGTCGATGTCGGGCTCTGCTTCTACAGGCAGTCCGACAAGGACAAGGGTGGCTACTACCCTTGCTGCAAGATGACTTTGCCGCTCAGAACCCCAGCCGTCAGCTGCGAACGTTGAGGAGGGAGAGATGAACATTTCTGCACTTTCCCCCACCGCGACGCGCAACCAGAAAACCGTCATGGAGACCATCATGAGACCCCTGTCATACGCCAGGCGCGGCGCGCGCTGGCTGATGGCGGCCGGTATCGCGGTCGCCATGTACACCCCTGTGGCAAGCCACGCCGAAGACGCCGTCCCGATCACGCCGGAACTGCGGCTCGACCTCGATAATTCGAAAATCATCACTCCGAGGCCGGAACGGGTCGTGCCGTTCTTCACCAAGAAAGGCACCCAGCGGAGCTGCGACTACGTCGTCTACTCCCTGACTTTCGGCCTGCGCGGCGATGCGCAAAGCTTTGCCGACCCGGGCATGATTGCCTTGTTGAAGAAGCTCAAGATCGAGTTCAAGGACCAGCTTCCGCACGGCCTGTCGATCGTCAGCGCGCATGTGTCGGGCGACGGCACGGACGCTGCGGGCGGCCCGCTGCCCGGCGTCTCGATCAGCACCTCGGCCGATCCGAACGATACAGCAACCGTGTCCGATTTCCGGCTCTCCGCCGCCGATCTCGACGGTGCGGGTGCTGCCAACGAACGCGTCATCAACTTCCAGATCACGGCCAAGATCGACCACGCGGCGTTTCCCTCGCCGACGATCATCGACAATCAGGGCCTGATCAAGATTACAAGCGGAGCCGGCACCGGGATCATCATCCCGTCGCAGGATCCGGGCAAGCCCGACGATGGCGACTACAAGACCGGCGTGAAGACCTCGATCCGGATCGATCTCAGCAACTGCGACAAGCGGCCTCCGCCTCCCGACCGGGAATGCTTCAAGGTGGAGCGCGGCACGGTCGATTGCGTGCCCGGCGGCGGCGCCTTCATCTATCACATGCCTGTCGGCCCGGAGATGGGCGGCAAGTGGGTGCAGGTGTCGACGACGACGCCCGGCATCACCATCATCCCCGACACCCAGCTGGTGCCGGCGGGCGGCGGCGTGCTCAACTGGAAGATCGTCGGTGCATCGCCTGGCGACGTCATCCACCTCATCGTCACCGGCATCGAAACCTATGCCGGCCCGGAGGAGGGTTGGGGCCTGTGCTGCACGCAGACCATCGACATCGTCATCCCGCGTGACGTGAGATGTCCGCCCAAGGACAAGGAACCGGACCTCAAGGTCGAGAAACGCGCCGATGTGACGCGTTGTACGATGGGCGGCGGCTGCGACTTCACCATCCGGGTCACCAATGTCGGCGACGGGCCGTATCACGGCAAGATCGTGCTCGACGAGGTGACGCTGCCGGCCGGCTCGACGCTGGATTCAGGGCCCAATCCGCCCTGGGTCTGCGTGCCTGGCGTGACCCCGATGACGTGCACCTATCCGGTGACCACGCTCAATCCGGGCGCCTCCGTCGACCTCAAGCTTGGCTTCAAGCCGGCGGGCGGCTGGCAAGGCAGCGCACTGCGCAACTGCGCCACCTACAATTACGGCGCCAGCGGCAAGCCGCTGTTCGGCAGCCAGCAGAACGATCGTGGCTGCGCCTCGATCCCGATCTGCCGGCGTGGCGACCGCGACCGCGATTGCCGGCCGCCGGTCGACAAGAAGGTCGACCTGATCCTGAAGAAGCGTGCCCGCATTCCGGTCTGTACGCCCGACGGCATCTGCTACTTCGTGATCGACATCATCAACAATGGCAGCGTCCCCTATAATGGGCCGCTGACGGTCATCGACAATTATCCGGGCGGCGCGCCGGCCTCTTCGACCTTCGGCCCGTCTCCGCCCTGGACATGCGGACCGAACGGCCCCGGCCAGTTCCGCTGCGACAATGCCGGCATCGTGCTGATGCCGGGCGCCTCGACACCGATCGTCGTCAAGGCGGTGATGCCGGCCGGCTACCAGTCGGACTCGGTGGAAAACTGCGCGGCGCTGAAGCCTGTCCCCGGTGAGGTCGACCTCACCAACAACAAGGCTTGCGCCAAGGAACGCTTCCGGCATCCCAATGGCGGCAAGCCAACCTTGCGCATAACCAAGGTGTGCAGCGGCTCGCTGGCTGGCGCGGCGGTGGTTTCCTGCCGCATCACCGTCATCAGCCTTGGCACCTCCGCCCCCACCGGTCCGGTGCGGGTCAACGATGCCGCCACGCTGATCTCGGGCGGCGCGCCGGTCCAGATCCAGACCGTCACACCCGACGGCGCGGATTGGGCGTGCGGAGCGGTTCCGGCCAATGCGCTGTCGTGCCAGATTCCGGGCGCCGTGATGACGCCTGGAACCAGCCGGCACTTCGACGTGACGGTTTCGGCCAATGGCGCGTTCGAGAACTGCGCACGCGGCTCGTACGGCCCGGCGCCGGGAGACGACGTCGTCTACCCGTTCGGCCAGGCCTGCGCCAAGGGCGGTGGCACCTCCACCATCAGCGTCAAGAAGACCGGCGATGCCGAGTGCCAGCCGGGACAACCTTGCTCGTTCGAGATCACCATCACCAATGACGGCCAGACCCCATTCTCTGGTCCGGTCCGCATCGGCGATGCGATCGGCGTGGACGGGCTCGGCCGGCTGGAAGGCGTTGCGATCACGTCGATCGAACCGCCCTTCGGTTGCTCGCCGGAACCGACGACGCTGCCTCTGTCGTGCATCGCCAACCTGACGCTCGGCGCCGGGGAAAGCCACGTGCACACTGTCACCGTGGCCCTTCCCGACGCCCCGCTGGCCAACCTGCAGGGCAATGTCAGCGGCCAGAACTGCGTCGGTGTCTTGTCTCCTGATACCAGGGTGCAAGGCGGCGACATGCTGTCCGGCGATCAGACCAACATCCAGGGCGGTCGCGGCAGGGCCTATGCGTGCCATCCCTTCACCATCAAGCGTGAGGTGAAGAAAGAGTGCTCGCCGGGCTTTGTGATGAACGACGCCGGCCGGTGCGTGTGTCCGGAAGGCACCACCTTCCGCAACGGCCAGTGTTCGCCCGGCGGTGGCGTCATCATCGAGCCAAAGCCAAGGCCCTGCGTGCTGCTCAAGGGCCAGATCCGCACCGAGGACGGACGCTGTGTCTGCCCACGCGGAACCGAGCTCGAGAACGGCGCCTGCGTCAAGATCGACAAGCCGGGCTGCACCATCCCCGGCTCGGTTCCGACGTCGGACGGCAATGGCTGCTACTGCCCGGACGGCACGCATCTCGACCGACAGGCAAATGCCTGCGTGCGCGACAAGCAGAAGCCCGAGCAGTGCACCATCCGCGGACAGGTTCATGACGCCGACGGCGATTGTGTCTGCCCGCGTGGTACCGAGGTGCGCAATGGAGCCTGCCGGCCGATCCGGCCGAAGCCAGAGCAGTGCACCATCCGCGGCCAGGTTCATGACGCCGATGGCGATTGTGTCTGCCCGCGTGGGACCGAGGTGCGCAATGGAGCCTGCCGGCCGATCCGGCCGAAGCCAGAGCAGTGCACCATCCGCGGCCAGGTTCATGACGCCAATGGCAATTGCGTCTGCCCACGCGGCACCGAGGTGCGGGACGGTGCCTGCCGGCAGAAGCGGCCTGTGCTGGAACAGTGCGACATACGCGGCCAGGTCCACAACAAGCGCGGCGAGTGCGTTTGCCCGCGCGGCACCCAGGTGATCGACGGCGCATGCCGCAAGCCGAGGCCGGAACAATGTGCCCCGGGCTCGGTGATGATCAACGGCCAGTGCCAACCGATCAGGCGGCGCTGCCCGGAAGGCACGATTGGGCGGTATCCGAACTGCAGGGCCATCCGGCAACAGCCATCGCTCGATCCGAGCCTGTTGCTCAATCCGGGGATTCTTCAGCAGTTCGTGCCGAACCGCACGCAGCAGCCGCAGGTACAGCCGCAGAGGGATCCGACGGCCAACTTCAAGCCGTAGGTTCTGGATATGAGCCAGAAATAGAACCCCCGCCGGAGCGATCCGGCGGGGTTTTTCTTTCAGGCGGCAGAGTTGTCGATCCTCACACTGCTCCAGGCCGAATCTCAGCTGGCGGGCGCGTAGCGCAGCAGCGTCACGCCCTGGGCAAGGCTTTGCGTGCCGAGAGGCTGCAAGGTCAGCGCTAGGCCGGACTGGAAGTACGGCTTGCCGCCGCCCAGCACGACCGGCTGTATGTAGAGCCGGAATTCGTCGATCAGGCCCGCGCGCGCGAATTGTGCGGCAAGATCGGCGCCGCTGACGGAGATTTCGCCCTCCGTCTGCGATTTGATTTCACTTGCAACGGTTTCGACATCGCCACTCACCAGCCGGGCATTGGGTCCGACGTCGCGAACCGTCGTCGAAAACACGATCTTCGGGGTCTTTTGCCAGGCATCGGCAAAATCCCGCTCGACCTCTCCCCCGGTTTGGCGCTCCGGACTGTCCCAGAAGCGCATCGCCTCATACATCCGGCGTCCGCAGAGCGCGATCGCGGTCCGGCGCATCTCGTCGTTGAAATGTCGGTGCAGTTCTTCCTCGGGCACCGGCAAGCCGATGTCGCCCGACGGTCCCTCGATAAAGCCGTCCAGCGACGTCAGCATGGAGTAGACGATCTTTCCCACATGTACCTCCGTTCGATGCCTATAGGCTATATATCTGATTGCGATTTGCAATCAGATATATAAGAGCGAACGGACTGAGGTGGATCACCCGGGAAGGCCAACACTCGGACCAGCAATTATGTTCTGTCACTGTGAACCTTAGCTCCGGCTGGGGTGACCCACTCCTGAAGGAACACTTTCAGGAGAGAGAGAATGTCTTCACCCCGCTATATCTTTCGCAACACGGCGACCGCTGTTGCCTTAATCGCAGCCGCGCTCGCCAGCACGTCGGCCCTTGCCGAGCAGGCCAACATCAAGTCGATGTCCTTCGACACGCAGAGCGCCAACACCACGCTCCATGTCGTTTCGAGCGACAAGCAGAGATGGGACAGGCTGAAGAGCGGCACCGTCCAGTTCTGGGGCCACATGAAGATCGATACACGCTGGCCCGGCTACGTTCAGGATGTCGGTGTCGCACTCGGCGTCTGCGGACCCGGCCAATGCGGCCCGTTTCCGCCGATCTGGAGCGCGGCTCCAGTCAGCCGTGACTACGACCACCAGGAAAACTTCGCTTTTGATGCGGCCAATATACCCCTGTCGTCGGACACCGGCATAGCCGTCGTGCCCTATGGCGACCAGATCATCGCCAGGTGCAACCAGCACCTGCAGGCCGACGGTCCGACGAAATCCTATTCGTTCAGCCACACGTTCGACGCCAGCTTCACGGCGCTTACCGACAAGGCGCTCGACATGGGCAATGCCGTCGCCGAAACCCAGCAGGGCAGCTGGCCCTATCCGCTTTTCGATTCGAACTACGCCGCGCATGGCACCTTCCAGGTGCAGGTTGTCTGCGACCCGGTGATCAAGCCCGATGCCCAGGACGTCGCTGCCGATTTCGGCAAGTTCGAGGTCGAGAACGTCAAGCTGTTCCTGACCACCTACCAGTCGAACCAACCGGGCTCGACCCCTGGCACGGTCTGTCCCTCGCTGAAGGTTACCAGCCGGGCGCAGGCCAACCAGGCCGGACCGGTCTCGATGCGCATCTGGCGACAGAAGGACGGCGGACCGGTCACCTCCGAGTTCAAGCAGGCGTGGGCATCGTACGACGCGAGCAAGAATGGCTATTTCGCCAACTATGAGACGTGGGAGAACGTCGGCGCCACGGCCTATTTCCAGTACAAGACCGAGATCGTCGGCAACGGACCGTTCGAACCCTTCGACGGCTGGAAGGACATCACGGTGCATTGCACCGGCGCCGGCGGCGGTGGTTTCACCGACGCACCGCAGGCCGATCCCGACAACCCGCCGGCAAAGGCCGACTGGCAGGGCGAAGTGACCGTTTCCGACAGCGCAGGAGCAAGAAAACTCTGCCCTCGCAAGGGTCAGGTGGCATTCGAGGCGAGCCGCGACGAGCCCGGCGCGTTTCACTACCGGATCGGCTGTTCGAACGGCGCCTTCTTCACCGGCACCACGGTCGCCTTCAATGATGGCGGCGTCTTCAAGGCCAGCGCGGCACATGATCTCAGCATCGTCAGGACCCGCTCGATCCAGTGCACGCTGCAGGAGATCAAGCAGAACGGCTCCATCGCCAGCGTCGATACGGACAACGAGGACTTCACCTGCATAAAGCGCACCTCCGAACCGGAGGCCGACGATCTCGTCTCGAGCACCCGTCCGGACTTCGGCAAGCCGAGACTGCCGCCGGTCGTCGTCGATCCCGGCCGCAAATGCCTGCCCAGCCAGACATTGCTGCGCGGCAGATGCATCGACAAGCCGATCGTTGCCGCGTGCAAGAGCACCGAAAAGCTTGTCAACGGCAGGTGCATCGGCGTCAGCATCCACTGTCTGCCAGGCTATCGTCAGGTCGGCTTGAAATGCGTGAGGAACCCTGTCGTCGCAGACCAGTGCAGACGCGACGAATTGCGGATCAACGGCAAATGCGTGCGCAAGCCTCCTGTGATCATCGACTGCAAACGCGGCTACCACCTGGCCGGCAAGGCATGCGTGAAGGACGCCATCATCACCACTGGCTGCCGGACGACCGAAAAGCTTGTGCGTGGACATTGCGTGCCCAAGCCACCCGTCAAGACGTTCAATCTGCAGAGATTGAAGCAAGGCAGCGGCAAGCTGTTTGCGCCGGGATTGGCCAAACCGCGGCGTCACGTGAACTGAAATTTGACGCTACAGACCTGGAGAGGCGGCCCACTGCCGCCTCTCTGCATTGTGTGATCAGCCGCTCACACCGGATTCCTGTCGACAAGCGGCGTCGAGACGATTAGGGCGGAAGCAAGCTCAACAACGGGAAGCGGACATGGCCAGCAAGACCCTGATTGCGCCATCGGTGCTGGCGTCGGATTTCTCGAAGCTAGGCGACGAGGTCGAGGCGGTGGCCGCGGCCGGCGCCGACTGGATCCATCTCGATGTCATGGACGGGCATTTCGTGCCCAACATCACCTTCGGCCCGCCGGTGATCAAGGCCATCCGCAACCGCACCAAGGCATTCTTCGACTGTCATCTGATGATTGCGCCGGCCGATCCCTATCTGGCCGCCTTTGCCGATGCCGGCTGCGACGGCATGACCGTGCATGCCGAGGCTGGGCCGCATCTCGACCGTTCGTTGCAGACCATCAAGGGTCTCGGCAAGAAGGCTGGTGTGTCGCTCAATCCGGCGACTCCGGAAAGCTCGATCGAATATGTGCTCGACCGGCTCGACCTGATCCTGATCATGACCGTCAATCCGGGCTTTGGCGGCCAGGCCTTCATCCCGGCCATGGTCGACAAGGTCAAGCGGGTCAAGGCGCTGATCGGCAACCGGCCGATCCGCATCGAGATCGACGGCGGCGTGTCGCCGGAGACGGCTCCCCTGGTTACATCAGCCGGCGCCGACGTGCTGGTGGCAGGCGCCGCCGTCTTCAAGGGCGGCAGCGTCGAGGCCTACCGGGCCAATATCGAAGCCATCCGAACCGCGGCCGACCGGGCTGCCGGCTGACATCAGTTTCAGGAAAAATCGCGACAGCTCTGACCTCTCGGCCTGATCTTTCAGCCGGCGAGATGTCCCGGAAAGCGGTCAACTGGCGGCAGTCGCCGGAACTTACCGTCGCGGCGAGCGGCGCGATCACAGCATCTGGCAGCAAAATCTAGTGGACGAATGCCGAGGGCGTGTTCATTGCGGGAACGGCAAGTTCGGCAACCTGACGTGCGTTAAGAAAAAATTACCCGTGTTCCTGATCTCACAACCATGTCGCGAAGACGCGAGTCGCGAGGTAGCACAAAGGTTCTTCACAAGAACAAGTTTTTCACGATATTCGTTACTTACTCGAAGTAAGATGCGCACAACCTTCCTCTTTAAGTCGAATATCGGGATCTTTCCCTTGAGGCATGGATGCCTTACGAGGTACAGTAGATTCGCAGAGGAATCGTTTGCTTCGCGAACGGGCTGGCGGAGCATGGGAGAGCGACAGGAGTCATATTGACCTACGGATCTGCCGATATGAGCGAAGGCGCCGGCGCCAAGAGCACGCTCGCCAGCACGGTCTACCAACAGCTTCGCGACGATCTCCTGCGCGGTGTGTTTGAAAGTGAAAGCAAGCTTCGTGTCGAATGGGTGGTTTCCCGTTACGGCGCCGGCGCTTCGCCGGTTCGCGAGGCTCTCAACCGGCTTGCTTCGGAAGGCCTGCTTGGCCGGCACGACCAGCGCGGTTTCTTCATCATGCCGGTCAGTGCCCCGGAACTCGAGGAATTGACACGCACGCGCTGCTGGCTGGAAGAGCGGGCGCTGCGTGAATCCATTGCCAACCGCACCGGCGAATGGGAAGAGCAGTTGGTGCTGGCCTTGCATCGGCTGGCGCGCGCCCAGCGCCGTTTGCCGGAAGATCCGTCCTCGAACAATCCGGAATGGGAAAAGCTGCATCGCGCCTTCCATCGGGCACTGATCGCAGGCTGCCGGTCGCACTGGCTGATCGGCTTTTGTGACCAGCTTTCCGATCAGGCCTCCCGCTACCGGCTGATCTCCCAGGACGGGCCCGAGCGCGACGATATCGGCGAGCATCGCCTGATTGCCGAGCGCACCGTGGATGGCGATGCCGATGGCGCCGTCGAAGCGCTGCTCAACCACTACCGTTTGACGGCAGCCATGTGCATGGAGCGCTTCAACGAGAGCGGCGATCTCCGGACAAGCAAGGCGTTGCGCGGCCGCAGATAGCAACACTTGCGGTTTTTTCGATTCGAAATCTGCCTGCAGCGGTGTTCCGAAAAGCGGTTGTTCTTTTTCGGGGCCATGCGCTAGGGAAGACGCATGAGCAATCACCTGTTCGATGCCTTCCGCGACCGCATGCCCGCGCCCGGGCGCACCTTGATGGAGACCGATGACGGGCGTTCGATCCGCTATGGCGACATGCTGTCGGGGTCGGCGCAATTGGCGCAGGCACTGAAGCATTTGGGCGTCGAGCCGGGCGACCGAGTCGCGGTGCAGGTCGAAAAAAGCCCCGAATGCATTTTCCTTTATCTGGCCTGCCTGCGCGCCGGTGCGGTCTTCCTGCCGCTCAACACCGCCTACACGTTGACGGAGCTCGGCTATTTCTTCGGCGATGCCGAGCCGCGGCTGGTCGTCTGCGACCCGGCGCGGGCCGGCGATATCGCGCCGCTGGCAAAGACTTCGGGCGCAGTTACCGCCACACTCGGCCGCAACGGTGAAGGCTCGCTGACCGAACTGGCTGCGCAACAGCCCGCGGATTTTGACGATATGGCGCGCGAGCCGGACGACCTCGCGGCGATCCTCTACACATCGGGCACGACCGGCCGTTCGAAGGGCGCCATGCTCAGCCACGAAAACCTGGCCTCCAACGCGCGCGTGCTGGTCGAGCAATGGCGCTTCACGGGAGAAGACGTGCTGATCCATGCACTGCCGATCTTCCACACGCATGGCCTGTTCGTCGCCACCAACGTCGCCCTGATGGCCGGCGCCTCGATGCTGTTCGAGCAGAAATTCGACGCCAGCCGCATCGTCTCGCTTCTGCCGCGCGCCACGGTGCTGATGGGCGTGCCGACCTTCTATACCAGGCTCTTGCAGCAGCAGGGGCTCGACACGCAGGCAGCGAAGAATATCCGCCTGTTCGTTTCCGGCTCGGCGCCACTGCTCTCCGAAACGCACAAGGCCTGGCGCGAGCGCACCGGCCACGCGATCCTCGAACGCTACGGCATGACCGAGACCAACATGAACACCTCGAACCCGTACGAGGGCGAGCGCCGCGCCGGCACGGTCGGCTTTCCGCTCCCCGGCGTTTCGCTGCGCATCGCCGATCCCGACAGTGGTGCTGCGCTAGCCCAGGGTGAAGTCGGCATGATCGAGGTGAAGGGGCCGAATGTCTTTTCCGGCTACTGGCGCATGCCGGAGAAAACCAAGGCGGAATTCCGCGCCGACGGCTTCTTCATCACCGGCGATCTCGGCCTTATCGATGCCGACGGCTACGTCCACATCGTCGGCCGTGGCAAGGACCTGATTATTTCCGGCGGCTACAACATCTATCCGAAGGAGATCGAGAGCGAGATCGACGCGCTGGCCGGAGTCGCGGAAAGTGCGGTCATCGGTCTTGCCCATCCCGATTTCGGCGAAGGCGTCACCGCTGTCGTGGTGCGGGAGCCTGCCTCGCAGATTACCGGGGCCGAGATCGTTGGCGCCATTGCCGGCCAACTGGCGAAATACAAGCATCCGAAGCAGGTCATCTTCGTCGATGAATTGCCGCGCAACACGATGGGCAAGGTGCAAAAGAACCTGCTGCGCGAAACCTACAAAGGCCTCTACGGCCGTTAAGAAGCCGGCTAATCACTTCGCTTCAGGCAATCCACTGTCACCTGTTCGCGGTTCGGTAGTGCCGTACCTACCTGCGCGGCTTTGGGGTGCCGGAACCCCACAAAGCGCGGTTCAGTAGGCTGCGTTTGCGCTTGCGCGGGATGAGGTCGACGTCGCTGACGAGCTTGGCGCCGCCCTCACGCCTTTCCAGGGTGATCTTGCGGCTGTGGAAGGCTTCGAGCTCCGCGCGGTGCGCCACGCTGATGATGGTGACATCAGGCAGTTCGCGGATCACCGTCTTCATCATCGTGTCCTGGCTCTTCTCGTCGAGCGCCGAAGTCGCTTCATCCAGCACCACGATATCGGGGCGATGCAGCAGCAGGCGCGCGAAGGCGAGGCGCTGCTTTTCGCCACCCGACAGCGTCTGGTCCCACGGCGCGTCTTCCCTGATCCTGTCGCTGAGATAGGCAAGCCCCACCTTGTCGAGGGCAGCCTTGATCTGCTTGATCGTCCACTTGTCCGCCGCCGCGGGATAGGCGACCGCGCGGCGAAGCGTGCCGGTGGGGATGTAGGGGCGTTGCGGCAGCATGAACAGGCGCCTGTCGGCGTGGAAATTGACGCTGCCGCCGCCCCATGGCCACAGGCCCGCGACTGCCCGCACCAGCGTCGACTTGCCCGAACCAGATTCGCCAGCCACCAGCACCCGCTCGCCCGGCTCGATCACGACCTCGGTTTCCTTGACCACGGAGGTGCCGTCGTCGAGTGTCACGGAAAGATTGTCGAGGCTGAGGATGGCGCCGTCTTCGGTTTCGCCCCGGTTGATGCGTCCGAGCGCATCGCTCTGCTCGGCGCGCTCGAGCCCGTCGAGCGACATCATCAGCGAGGCAATGCGCCGCGCGGAGGCGTTCCAGTCGGCGAGACGCGGATAGTTGTCGACCAGCCAGCCGAACGCGCCTTGCACGATGCCAAAGGCAGACGCCGCCTGCATCACCTCGCCAAGCGTCATCGAGCCTTCGAGGAATTTTGGCGCGCACAGCAGGATCGGCACGACCGGCGCAAACAGGCTCGATCCCTGCGACACCGCCGCCGTGCGCATGTGCTGTCCGGTCAGCAGCGCCCATTGCCTCAGCACATGGCCGAAATTCCTGTCGATGCCGCCGCGCTCCTCCTCCTCGCCGCCCAGCAAGGCGATGCTCTCGCCGTTTTCGCGCACGCGCGTCAGCGTGTAGCGCAGTTCGGCCTCCGCCTGGTTCTTCCGCTCGGAGAGCTGGACGAAATTGCGGCCGATGACCACCATCGAGGTCGAGGTGATGGCGGCATAGATGATCGCGGTGATGACCAGGAAGCCGGGAATGGTGATGCTCTCGCCGCCGATCGGCAGTGTGAGCGCGCCGCCGATGGTCCACAGCACGACAATGAAGGTCGAGGCCGACAGGAACGCGTTGAGGACGCCGGCGATGAAATCGACCGGCGACTCGGTGGCGATGCGCAGATCCTCGGTCATGCGGGCCTCGGGGTTCTGATGGTCGCCGCCCACGAGGTTCAGCTGGTAGTAGCGGCCGTTTGCCAGCCAGCGCGCGACGACCCCGGTGGTCAGCCAGGAACGCCAGCGGCGCTGGATCGTCATGCGCAGGTAGACCTGCGCGACGACAAGGCTGCCGCTGCAGATCACCAGCGGCACGAATACGGCGCTGAGGAAATAGACTGTGCGGGCGTTGCGCTGCTCGAGGGCATCGAACATCGAGCGGTTCCAGACATTGATGCCATACTGGAAACCGATGTTGACGCAGATCACCAGCAGCACACCGATCGTGAATGGCCAGGCGAGCCGGTCGCCGCGCCGGCTCCAGTAGCCGCGCGCGCTGATCCAGAAACGCCGCAGCAGGTATTTCTTGCGCGCCTGCTCGGCCTCTTCGGGCGTCAGCTGCGGATCGGGTTCGATAGCTTCCGGCGGCGGCCCCGCCTGGCCGTCGACCTCCGGCGCTGCGTCGGCAGGCGTTGGCTTCTTTTCGCGCGACACACCTTCGCGCGTTTGCCGTGACGGCTTTTCCCGGCGCGACTTTGGGGCATCGCTCGGTCTGATGCCGTCGGTCGGTCTCGATTTGGGTTTCGCCTCGGACATACGCCCCGACAACGGCCTCAAAATCAAAAGGTTTCATAGCTTGAGACGACAACAGCCGCAGCCCTGTCATTTCAGGCTGAGCAGCTCCACAATATGGTCGGCGATTGCCAGGCTCGCCGTCAGGCCGGGGCTCTCGATGCCGAACAGATTGACGATCGGCCCAGCGCCGTGCTCGGCCGGGCCCTGGATGATGAAATCTGCCACCGGCTGGCCTGGACCGGACAGTTTTGGCCTGACGCCGGCATAGGCGGGGTGCAATGCGCAATCGGCAAGGCCGGGCCAGTAGCGCCGGATCTCCTCGTAGAAGGCGGCGCTTCGGCCGGGATCGACGGTATAGTCGACGCGATCGATCCATTCGACATCGGGGCCAAAGCGCGCGCTGCCGCCGAGGTCGAGGGTCAGGTGAACGCCAAGACCGCCATGGACTGGCACCGGATAGATAAGCCGCGAAAAGGGCGAGCGGCCGGACAGCGCGAAATAGTTGCCGCGCGCCAGCCATAGCGGCGGAACGAGGTCTTGCGGGAAGCCTTCGATGCGTCTGGCCAATGCCTGGGCGTCGAGGCCGGCGGCGTTGATGAAGGCACCGGCCTTGAGACGGAACCCCTCACCATCGGCGTCACGCGTGTCGATCCGGATCCCGTCGGCTTCGATGGCCGCGCCGGTAACAGTCGTGAGCAGCGCGAAGGATACGCCAGCGGCTTCCGCGTCACCACGCAGCGACAGCATCAGCGCCTGGCTGTCGACGATGCCGGTCGACGGCGACAGCAACGCGCCGGCGCAGGTCAGCGCGGGCTCAAGCTTTTCGGCCTCTGCGCGCGTCAACAGCGTGAGGTCAGCGACTCCGCATTGCGCCGCGTTGATCTGGATTGCCTGCAACCTGTCCAACTGGTTGGGTTCGACGGCAACGGTCAGTTTGCCGGTGCGCCGGTGGGCGACGCCGTGCTCGCGGCAGTAGGCATAGAGGCGCTCGCGACCCGCGACGCAGAGCCGGGCTTTGAAGCTGCCCGGCGCATAATGGAGCCCAGCATGGATGACTTCCGAGTTGCGCGAACTGGTGCCCGTGCCGATGGCTGCGGCCTTCTCGACCACCAGCACCTCACGGCCCGCCAGCGCCAGCGCACGGGCAATGGCGAGGCCGACCACACCCGCCCCGGCAACAATGCAATCGACATCATGCATTGATGGACTTTAGCGCCGACTGTCCGCACCTGCAAAAACCCTGTCGCCGCCGATCCACACGCCCTTGACGTCGAGATCGTCCGACAGGGCGACGATATCGGCCGCGGTGCCGTTGGCGAAGCGGCCGAGCCGGTGCGCCTGGCCGACGGCTTTCGCCGGATAGAGCGAAGCCATCCGTAAGGCCTCCGACAGATCCAGCCCGACAATTCTGTGCACATAGCGGACGGCCGAGATCATATCGAGATCGGCCCCGGCCAACGTGCCGTCGGCCAGCCGCAGGCTGCCATCCTTGCGATAGATGGTGCGGCCGTTGAGGGTGAACGAGGTCATGTCGGTGCCGATCGTCGCCATGGCGTCGGTGACCAGCACGATCCTGCCCGGTCCCTGCTTGGCGCGCAGCGCAATCAGCATGGTGGCCGGGTCGACATGGATGCCGTCGGCGATGATGCCGGCGGACAGGCCGCCTATGTCGATGGCCGCACCAGCCAGTCCCGGCTCGCGGTTGCCGATCTGGCTCATGGCGTTGAACAGATGGGTGACCACACTGGCGCCGGCGTCGGCAAAGGCTCTGGCCGTGGCGTAGCCGGTGTCGGAGTGACCGAGGCTGACGACGATGCCGGCTTTGGCAAGTGCGGCGACCCGGGCGGGCTCGACGGATTCCGGCGCGATCGTCGTGAGCAGCACCGGCAGATTTTTGCGCGCCGCGATCAGGGCAGCCTGATCGGCATCCGTCATCGGCCGGATCAGCGCCGGGTCGTGCGCACCCTTGCGGGCGACCGAGAGATGCGGGCCTTCGAGATGCAGGCCGAGAAACCCCGGCAGCTTCTGCCGTGCCGCTTCAGCGCCGGCGGCAATGGCCGCGGCGGTGATCTCAGGCGTATCGGTGATCAGGGTTGGCAGCAGCGCCGTGGTGCCGAACGGCGCATGCGCCCGGCATATGGTTGCCAGCGAGGCGACATCGGGATGGTCGTTGAGCATCACGCCGCCGCCGCCATTGACCTGCAGGTCGACGAAGCCGGGTGCCAGCATGCCGCCGCCGGTGTCGATCCGGGCAACGCCTGACGGAACAGCGCCGACGGGAAGAATGCCTTCGACCGCATCGCCGTGCACGACAAGGGCGGCGTCATCATGCCAGTCGTCGCCGTCGAAAATCCGGGCGCCAGTCAGGGCAAAACGGTCGCTCATACGGTTTCCGTCACCTTGCGCAGATTGCGCGGTACATCCGGATCGAGGCCTCGATGGCGGGCGAAGGCCTCGACGAAGCCGTAGAAGGACACGATCAGCGTCAGCGGGTCGGTCAAGGGATGGCCGGTGGCGACATGGGGCAGGGATTGCGCGCTCCTCGCCTTGTCCGAAGTGACGAAGACGGCGGCGCCCTTGCCGGCAAGGTTGTCGGCGGCCTCGGCCACCGACGGCTCCGAGGCGTCGCGAGCGGCCAGCGCCAGCACCGGGAAGCCCGGCCCGACCAATGCCAGCGGGCCGTGCATGACTTCGGCAGCACTATAGGCCTCGGCATGCATGCCGCAGGTCTCCTTGAATTTCAGCGCCGCCTCATTGGCCATCGCCGCGGACGGGCCGCGGCCGAGAATGAACAGCGATTGCGGCGTCTCCAGCGCGCCGGCCAGAGCCATCCAGTCGCAGGCGATCGCCTTGCTGAAGTGTTCGGGCAGGCGGGCGAGGGCGGCCAGCAGCTTGTCGTCGCCGGTGCAATGCGCCATCAGCGCCAGCCCGGCCACGGCCGAATTGACGAAGGTTTTCGTCGCCGCGACGCTGCGCTCCGGCCCGGCCAGGATGTCGATGGCAAAATCCGATGCCCGTGCCAGCGGCGAATCGGCGGTGTTGGTGATGGCGACGGTGAGCGATCCGCCGGCCCTGGCCGTCTCGGCCATGGCGACGATATCAGGGCTCTTGCCTGACTGCGAGATCGCCAGACAGGCCGAGCCGGCGAGCTTGAGCTTGGCGCCATAGATCGAGGCGATCGACGGGCCGACCGAAGCCACGGCCAGACCGGCGGTCAGCTCGACGGCATATTTCATGAAGGTGGCGGCATGGTCGGACGAGCCGCGCGCGACGGTAACGATGAAGCTCGGATCGCGCTCGCGAATGCCGCGTCCGGCCTCGGTCAGCACCGCCGCCGAGCCGTCGAGCAGGCGCGCGACGGCTTGCGGGATTTCGTCGATCTCGCGCCGCATATGGGTGGTGTTGGGGATCATGGTCGGCCCTCTTCGCTCGGCCCTGTCAGCCGCAGTTCGGCGACGAAATCATAAGCGTCGCCCCGGTAGATGGAACGGGTGAATTCGATCACCTTGCCGCTCGCCAGATAGGAAATGCGTTCAATGTGCAGTCCGGCAATGCCTGGCGGCACTTCGAGCAGGCGCGCGTCACCGTCGCCGAGATTGGCGGCCGAAATGCGCTGCACCGCCCGCACCGGGCGGTTGCCGGTCAACTCCAGCGCCGCATAGAGAGAAGAGCCTATCCCGGCGGGGTCCGGCAGCACGCTGGCCGACAGCGAGGCGCGCTCGATGGCCAGCGGCGTGTCGTTGGCAATGCGCAGGCGCGACACACGCGCCACCAACTCGTTCGACGACAGGCCGAGCACCATCATCTCGTCGGGCGAGGGCGCATAGAGGCCGCGGTCGAGCCACGCTGAGCGCACCGCCATGCCGCGCCGGGCCATGTCCTCGGTGAAGGAGGTGAGCCGCGACAGCGATTGCTCGACGCGCTCCATGCGCGGCGCCACGAAGGTGCCGGAACCGTGGCGCTGCACCAATATGCCGCCCTTGACCAGGTCCTGGACCGCCTTGCGCACCGTGACACGGGAAATGTCGGCCTTGGTCGCGATGTCGCGCTCCGACGGCAGCGCGTCGCCTGGCCCGATCAGACCGCGATTGACCGCGTCCTCGATGCTTTTCCTCAGCTGCAGATAGAGCGGCGCGCCGCTTTGCGACGATTGCTTCAGCGTGGCGAAGATCTGGTCGGCGGCCTCGCTCATCGCGCCGCCTCCGCTTTGGCGAAGATGCGAGCCGCCATCTGCACGGCGCCGCCCAGCGCATCGTCGAGCGGCGCCTTCAGCAGCGCCTGGTAGCGCTGGGAAAGGCGCGGCGCATAAAGCGGCGCCAGCCCGCCGAGCAGGCAGAGCGGGGCATCGTGCGAAAGGTCGAGGGCGCCGAGCGACGCTTCGACATCGCCGACCGCCTTGTCGACGATCCAGTTGGCGACGGCGTCGCCCTTCCCGGCGTGCTCGAACACCTTGGGCGCGAAGCCGCCGAAATCGCCCGGTTTGGCGTTGGTGGTGAATTCGACCACGTCTTCGGGATTGTTGCGGAAGGTCGCCATCATGCTGTCGGTCAAGGGCGAGCCCGGGCGGACGCCGTCATGGGCGAGCAGCGTCTGTTCGAGCAAATCGCGGCCGATGCGCGCGCCGCTGCCCTGGTCGCCGACCTGGAAGCCCCAGCCGCCTATGGCACGCGATGTGCCGCCCTTGCGCGCCATATAGGCGGTGCCGGTGCCGAGGATGGCCATGGCGCCATCGCCCGAGCCGACCGCCCCTTCGAGCGCGATCTCGGCGTCAGTCTCGACGCGGCTGATGCTGAATGGCAGGATTGCTTCGAGTTGCTGCCGATAGGTGCCGACATTGGCGCCGGCAAGGCCAAGAATGGCTGGTGTCTGCGGGATCAGGTCCGGGTCTTGCCCTGCGGCGATGAATGCCTGCCGTGCCGCCTCGACAATATGGGTCCTGGCGCCGGTGAGATCGGTGCGGATGTTGGCGGCGCCACTTTTGGCACGGCCAATGACAGCGCCATCGCCTGTCGCAAGGGCTGCCCTGCAGCTGGTGCCGCCGCCATCGATACCGAGCACGAAATTCACGCGATTTCTCCTCGGGGCGGATAATACCAATAAAATACCAATAGCCAAGGATTAATTTCCGTTTCAAAAAGATTAAGGCGTATTTTATTGAAAAAACTAGACATTTCGTCGGCTCAGCGATTTCTGACACCTAAATCCGTTAATGCGTGTGGACAAGTGGTATTTTTTTGGTATTGTTCCGTCATCGGAGGGACAGGGATGGCCGAACCGCGCACCGAAGCGCTTCACAGGAATGCCGAGGGACTGGACATCCAGGCCCCGGACACCATCCTTTCTTCTTTGGCTGATGCGCAGATCGAGGCCGCCAAGGCAGTCCGCGACGCCATTCCTGCCATCGCTGCCGCGGCCGAGATCATCGCCGGCCGGCTGAACGGCGGCGGCAAGCTTGCCTATGCGGCGGCCGGCAGCTCCGGCCTGATGGCGCTGGCCGACGCGCTGGAATTGCCCGGCACTTTCGGCATCAAGCGCGAGCGCATCGTCATCCTGATCGCCGGCGGCGACGAGGCCTTCAAGACGCTGGCCGGCGGGCCGGAAGACGACACCGACGAAGCCTCGGCGGCAATTGCCGGCGCCGGCATCGGCAAGGACGACTGTCTGATCGCGATCTCGGCCAGCGGCTCGACACCCTATGCGGTCCAGGCTTTGAAGGACGCGCGTGGCCGGGGCGCGGCGACCATCGCCATTGCCAATAACAAGGACACGCCGCTGCTCAAGCTGGCCGATGTCGGCATCCTGCTGGAAACACCGCCGGAGGTGATTGCCGGCTCGACGCGCATGGGTGCCGGCACCGCGCAGAAGATCGCGCTCAACATGCTGTCGACGCTGACCGCAATCCATCTCGGCCATGTCCATGACGGCTATATGGTCAATCTCACCGCCGACAATATCAAGCTGCGCGACCGCGCGGCACGCATCGTCGCCGCCATCAGCGGCCAAGACAAGGACGCTGCGGCGCGCCTGCTCGAAGCGAGCGGCGGCGTTGTCAAGACAGCCATTCTGCTCGCCGCCGGCGCTGCCAACGCCGATGTGGCCGAGAAGATACTGGAAGGGACCGGCCAGAAGCTCAGGCCAGCCCTTTCCGCGATCGAGGGGAACAAGGGCGCGAAGGCCCCTGTTCTCAAAACCGAACCTGAAAAAGGTCAACAGGGAGACTAAGCATGACAACGAAGCTACTGACGGCACTGCTTCTCGGCACCAGCATTCTCGGCACCGCCGGGTTGGCTCACGCCGCTGACGTAACGCTCAATATCGAAAGCTGGCGCGGCGACGACCTCACCATCTGGAAGGACAAGCTGATCCCGGCCTTCGAAGCCAAGAACCCGGGCATCAAGGTGGTGTTCGCGCCGTCGGCTCCGACCGAGTATGACGCAGCGCTCGGCGCCAAGCTCGCCGCCGGCTCGGCTGGCGACCTGATCACCTGCCGCCCGTTCGACAAGTCGCTCGAACTGTTCAAGAAGGGCAATCTCGCCGATCTCTCGGCGCTGCCCGGCATGGAAAACTTCTCGCCCGTCGCCAAGGCCGCCTGGCAGACCGACGACGGCAAGTCGAGCTTCTGCGTGCCGATGGCCTCGGTCATTCACGGCTTCATCTACAACAAGGACGCCTTCGACAAGCTCGGCATCAAGGTGCCGACGACGCGTGACGAATTCTTCGCCGCGCTCGACAAGATCAAGGCCGACGGCACCTACATTCCGATGGCGATGGGCACCAAGGATCTCTGGGAAGCCGCGACCATGGGCTACCAGAACATCGGCCCGAACTACTGGAAGGGCGAGGAAGGCCGCCAGGCACTGATCAAAGGCGAGCAGAAGCTGACCGACGCCGACTGGGTCGCGCCCTATGCCGAACTGGCCAAATGGAAGCCCTATCTCGGCGACGGTTTCGAAGCCCAGACCTACCCGGACAGCCAGAACCTGTTCACGCTTGGTCGCGCCGCCATCTACCCGGCCGGCTCGTGGGAGATCGGCCTGTTCAACACCCAGGCGCAGTTCAAGATGGGCGCCTTCCCGCCGCCGGTCGAGAAGGCCGGCGACACCTGCTACATCTCCGACCATACCGATATCGGCATGGGCCTGAACGCAGCGTCGAAGAATGCCGATGCGGCCAAGACTTTCCTGTCCTGGGTCGCTTCACCGGACTTCGCCACCATCTACGCCAACGCACTGCCGGGCTTCTTCAGCCTGAACTCCAACCCGGTGAAGATGGAAGACCCGCTGGCGCAGGAATTCGTCTCCTGGCGCGACAAGTGCAAGTCGACGATCCGCTCGACCTACCAGATCCTGTCGCGCGGCACGCCGAACCTGGAAAACGAGACCTGGGTTGAATCGGCCAACGTCATCAACGGCACCGATACGCCGGAAGCTGCCGCCAAGAAGCTGCAGGACGGCCTCGACAGCTGGTATAAGCCGGCGAAATAAGAGCTCAACGAGCAGGGTCGTTCCAAGTGGACGGCCCTGCATTTTTCGATAGCATCAACTGCCAACGACGGCGCCGCCCCTCATCCGCCTGCCGGCACCTTCTCCCCGTATAGTGACGGGGAGAAGGGATGCGCTCCAGCGCTGGCGACCCCCTCTCCCCGTTCTTCACGGGGAGAGGGTAAGGGTGAGGGGCAGCGCCGACGTGGGAGCATTTTTGCCCAGACCGTGGATAGGCAGGGACCGCACTCATGGCCGCAGAAACACGACCGAAACGACCGATCCGCTGGCATATCGGCGTCTTCCTGGCGCCGGCGCTGCTGGTCTATACGGCGATCATGATCCTGCCGCTGGCCGGGACGCTGCAGCTGTCGCTGTTCCGCAACATCGAGCAGCACCAGGTCTTCGTCGGCTTTGACAATTTCCGCACCTTGTTCGGCGACCCCAACTGGTCGGTCAATTTCTGGAATGCGCTGCGCAACAATGTCTGGTTCTTCATCATCCACATGCTGGTGCAGAACCCGATCGGCGTCATGCTGGCGGCATTGCTGTCCAGCCCGCGGCTGAGGTTCGCCGCCTTCTACCGCACGGCGATCTTCGTGCCGACCATCCTTTCCTTCGTCATTGTCGGCTTCGCCTGGAAGCTGATCCTGTCGCCGCTATGGGGCGTGGCGCCGCACCTGATGGACTTGGTCGGCCTGAAAAGCCTGTTCACGCCATGGCTCGGCAAGGAGCAATACGCGCTGACCGCGCTCAGCCTGATCTCGGTGTGGCAGTTCATCGGCATTCCGATGATGCTGATTTATGCAGCGTTGCTGTCGATCCCCGAAGAGGTGATCGAAGCCGCCGAATGCGATGGCATTACCGGCATGTCGCAGTTCTGGAAGATCAAGCTGCCGCTGATCCTGCCGTCGATAGGCATCATCTCGATCCTGACCTTCGTCGGCAATTTCAACGCCTTCGACCTGATCTACACCGCGCAAGGGGCGCTCGCCGGGCCGAACTATTCGACCGATATTCTGGGCACCTTCCTCTACCGCGCCTTCTTCGGCTTCCAGTTGCAGGTCGGCGATCCCAATATGGGGGCTGCGATCGCCACGATGATGTTCCTGATCATCCTTGGCGGCGTCTGCGTCTACCTGTTCCTCGTCCAGACGCGCCTGCGTCGCTACCAGTTCTGAGGAGCGAGAGATGAGCCTAGCCACCCGTTCACTGCCCCGCACCATCGGCGCCCACGCGATCCTGTTGACCTACACGGTAATCGCGCTGTTCCCGGTGATCCTGGTCATCATGAACTCGTTCAAATCGCGCGCCGGCATCTTCAGCGAACCGCTGACGCCGCCGACGCCGAAAACCTTCGACCTGATCGGCTACACCACGGTGATCGGCCAGGGCGACTTCATCCACTATTTCCAGAACAGCCTGGTCGTCACCGTCGCCTCACTGTTCTTCGTGCTTCTGTTCGGCGCCATGGCGGCGTTCGCACTGTCGGAATACCGCTTCCGCGGCAACACGCTGATGGGGCTTTACCTCGCGCTCGGCATCATGATCCCGATCCGGCTCGGCACCGTCGCCATCCTGCAACTGATGGTGGCGAGCGGGCTGGTCAACACGCTGACGGCGCTGATCCTGGTCTATACCGCGCAAGGCCTGCCGCTTGCCGTCTTCATCCTGTCGGAATTCATGAAGCAGGTGTCGGACGATCTGAAGAATGCCGGCCGCATCGACGGGCTGTCGGAATACACCATCTTCTTCCGGCTGGTGCTGCCGCTGGTCAGGCCTTCGATGGCGACGGTCGCTGTCTTCACCATGATCCCGATCTGGAACGATCTGTGGTTCCCGCTGATCCTGGCCCCGTCGGAAGAGACCAAGACGGTGACGCTCGGCGCGCAGCTGTTCCTTGGCCAGTTCGTCACCAACTGGAACGCCATCTTGGCGGCCCTGTCGCTGGCGATCATGCCGGTGCTGATCCTCTACGTCATCTTCTCGCGGCAACTGATCCGCGGCATCACTTCCGGAGCCGTCAAGTGAGTGGGGGGCAAGAGGCTATCGTACAGGCTCTTGTAGAGACAGCGAGCCGCTATGGATTCCGGGGCGTTCGCGCCAAAAATTTCTATCGCGAGCGGCCGGAAACGATTTGCGTACTGAACCTTCAGAAGTCTTCCTGGGGACCACAGTTCTATCTGAACGCAGCAGTGTGGTTTACGCGGCTTGGGCCGGAGCGCCGGCCGAAGGAATACAATTGCCACATCATCTGGCGAGTCGACTCTCTGATGACTAGCGAGCAATCCAAGGCATTTGAAGGGGCGCTCAATCTGGATCATCCGATCCCGAATGACCGGAGATCTTCTCTGATCAAAGAAGGGGTCGATACATACGGCTTTGGGCTTCTGGCCCGTTGCGAGAGCGAAGAGACCGCTCTGCAGATCGCCGGTGAGAACGGCCCGAATGTGAGAGTAGCTCTCAAAGCCCGCAGGCAAGAAAAGGCAGATTGAAATGGCTCAACCCCTTCGTGTCGTCGTCGCCGGGCTCGGCAATATGGGCCGCAGCCATGCGCTGGCCTATCACACCAATCCGGGGTTTGAGATCGCGGCGCTGATCAACCGCTCCGACGTGCCGCTGCCGGATGGACTGTCGGGCTATGGCATCAGGCGCTCTTTCGACGACGCCTTGCGCGACGAAAAGCCCGATGTCGCCTGCATCGCCACCTATTCCGACAGCCATGCCGACTATGCGGTGAAGGCATTCGAGGCCGGTTGCCACGTCTTTGTCGAAAAGCCGCTGGCGACCACAGTTGCAGACGCCAAGCGCGTCGTCGCCGCGGCCAAGGCCAACGGCAAGAAGCTGGTGATCGGCTATATCCTGCGTCATCACCCGTCGTGGGTCCGGCTGATCGCCGAGGCGCGCAAGCTTGGCGGCCCCTACGTCTTCCGCATGAACCTCAACCAGCAATCGTCAGGCCCGACCTGGCAGACGCACAAACAGTTGATGCAGACGACGTCGCCGATCGTCGACTGCGGCGTGCACTATCTCGACGTTATGCTGCAGATCACCGACGCCAAGCCGGTCGAGGTGCGTGGCATGGGCGTGCGGCTAACCGAGGAGGTGGCGCCGACGATGTACAATTACGGTCATCTGCAGGTGCTGTTCGACGACGGCTCGGTCGGCTGGTACGAGGCAGCCTGGGGGCCGATGATTTCGGAGACGGCCTTCTTTGTGAAGGACGTGATTTCGCCCAATGGCTGCGTGTCGATCGTCATGAAGGAAGGCGTGAAGTCCGACGATATCGACACCCACACCAAGACCTCGACCATCCGCCTGCACAGTGCCGCAACCGGGCCGGACGGCAAGTTCGCCAGGCCGGACGAGATGCTGTCGATGGAAGGCGAACCCGGCCACCAGGATCTCTGCGATCTCGAACAGGCCTTTGTGCTGAAGGCGATCCGGGAAGACATCGACCTGACCCGCCACATGGACGACGCGGTGAAATCGCTCGCCGTCTGCCTTGCCGCCGACGAGAGCGTGCGCAGCGGCGCAGCCGTCAAACTCTAGAACAAGGACGAAGCCGTGGGCTCGCTGGTAATCGAAAATGTGAAGAAGGCTTTCGGGCCGGTCGAGGTGCTGAAGGGCATCAACCTCGAAGTGAATGATGGCGAATTCGTCGTCTTCGTCGGCCCGTCCGGCTGCGGCAAGTCAACACTACTCAGGGTCATTGCCGGGTTGGAGGATTCGACCTCGGGCCGGGTGGTGATCGACGGCGCGGATGTTTCGGCTACGCCGCCCGCCAAACGCGGCATCGCCATGGTGTTCCAGACCTATGCGCTCTACCCGCATCTGACGGTGAAGAACAATATGGGCCTTGGCCTCAAGCAGGCCGGTACACCCGCCCCAGAGATCGATCGCCGCATCGGCATCGCCTCGTCGATGCTGTCGCTGGAACCTTATCTCGAGCGGCGGCCGGCCGAACTCTCCGGTGGTCAGCGCCAGCGCGTCGCCATCGGCCGCGCCGTGGTGCGCGAGCCGAAACTGTTTCTGTTCGACGAGCCGCTGTCGAACCTCGATGCAGCACTTCGCGTCAACACGCGGCTGGAGATCGCGCAGCTGCACCGCCGGCTGAAGGCGACGATGATCTACGTCACCCACGACCAGGTCGAGGCGATGACGCTGGCCGACAAGATCGTCGTGCTCAATGCGGGAAAGATCGAGCAGATCGGCGGCCCGATGGAGCTCTACAATTCGCCGGCAAATGAATTTGTCGCCGGCTTCATCGGTTCACCGAAGATGAACTTCATCGATGGCGCGCGACTGGGCGAGACGGCCAAGACCATTGGCGTGCGGCCGGAACATCTGACCGTCGATGCGAAGTCCGGCGCCTGGAAAGGCACGGTGGTCCACGCCGAGCATCTCGGCGCCGACACCAACCTCTATCTCGACTGCGAAAAGGCCGGGCTGATAACGGTGCGCATTTTCGGCGTCTACGACGCGGAACCGGGCGCGACGCTGTATGCGACGCCCGAGCCGGGGAAGACGTATCGGTTCGGGGCGGACGGCAAGACGATCAAATAATCCGCTGCGGGCAGGGCGATCACACCGCGCCGAGCAGCACCGCGCCGTGGATGGCCGCCTGCCAGCCCAGGGCCACCCAGCGTATGTCCAGGGGCTGGACAAGAAGCGAATGCGGCAGGCTTTCGGCAATGCGCTGCTTGAGCGCCTGGCGGGGATAGGACTTCATGTCGACGATCCCGCCGCCGATCAGGATCGTCTGCGGGGAAAACAGGGCGGCGGCCGTTGCGATGGTCACCGCCTGCTGCCAGACGATCTCATCGAGCCATTCGCGCAACGACGGCGGCTGCCCGGTCGCCGAAAAAAGATCGGCCACCGGAATATCGTAGTCCGTCGCGAGTTCGACGAGCGTTGCCCCTGAGGCGTAGGTCTCAACCCGGTTTGGTGGTTCGCCATCGCCGGGTCGGTAGATCGGCATATGGCCGATTTCGAGCGCCCAGCCGCCACCCCTGAAAATGCCATCCTTGCCGAGATAGGCCGCACCGATGCCGGTGCCGAGATAGACCGCCAGCACCTCCTTTTGCCGCTTCACCGCGCCGGCAACGCTTTCGCCCAGCAATTGCAGCACGACGTCGCGTTCGAGCCGGACGGGAACGCCGAGTCGCGAAGCCAGTTCGGTGCCCAGCCGGATACCGTTCAGTTCGGGAATGTTGGCCGTGTGCAGCACCGTGTCGAAATCGCGGTCGATGAAGCCCGGCACGGTCGCAACGACGCGCGCGGGCTTGAAGCCGGCATCGCGGCAGGCCGCGGTGACCGCATCGGCCAACCCCGTCACGGGCGCGCCTTGGCGCAGCTGCGCCGTGGGGTAGGTGCGGGAAAACTCCACCGGGATGCCGCGGTCGGCGAAGCCAACCTTGACCGACGTGCCGCCGATCTCCACCACGGCGATCGTGTCATCCGTCGTATTGTCGGTCATGCGAGCGTTTCCAGAAATTCCGAAAGACAGGCGCGGAATTCCCGCCGGTAGGCTTCGCGATCCTGCGATTTGGCGGTGATGGTGCAAAACCGGGCCGACGGGATGAGCCCGGCCAGCGCCTGTGCGTCGGCCAGTCGATGGACGAGGTCATGGTCATGACCGATGACCAGGGTCGGAACCGTGATTGCTCGGATATCGGCCTCGCTGACGCCGGGACCGTCGCCGGCAATTGCCATCAGCAGCCTGCCGAACAGAACCGGATCCGGGCGAGTGAAGAAGCCTTGCAGGCTGGCGAGATTGTCCGGCGCCAGCCTGGCCAGTTCGGCTGATACAGGGCTTTCATCGAAGAGACGCATGGCATGCTCGGGCGAGTGGCGCATCAAGAGATCGCCGACCACGGCGTAGGGCTTCATATTGGCAGGGGCAGCCTGGGACACCCAGGCAGGCCGGGCGAGCACCAGCGCGCGCACGCGAGCCGGCTTGTGCACCGCCAGACGCAGCGCCAGCGCCGCGCCCATCGAGATACCGCCGACGACAGCTGGACCGATGCCGATAGCCTCGGCCAGCGCTTCGACGTCCTCGGAAAACGTCGCGATCGAAAGCCGCTCGAACGGCCCGTAGCCGGATCCGCCCTGGCCACGGCATTCGAGCGTCACCCGCCGTGTCTGCGGCAGGTCGGGAAACACGTCGGCGACCTGCGCTTCATCACCGCCAAGGCCATGCTGGAAGATGACGGGGAGGCCGGCGCCGACATCCCGGTAGGCAAGGTCGACGCCATCGCGGCTGAAGGTCCTTTTCACGCTTTTCCGCTTTCTTCGAGGACGCCGAGAAGGAAGGCACCGACATCCGGCGCCTCGGCTTCCGTCAGACCATGCGTGATCAAAGGACCGTCGAAGCCGGCGGCTCTCAGACGGCTAATGAAATGCGGGAAGTCGACCACGCCCTGTCCAGCGGCGGCAAAACTGCCATCGGCATGGCGGTCCTTGGCATGGGCCATGCCGATCTCTGCAGCCAGCAGATCGACGGCCTCGTCGATCAGGCGATGACGCTCGGCTTTGTCAGCCACTTCGAACAGGTTTGCCGGGTCGAGCACGATGCACAGGCGCGCGCTGTTCATCTCGTCGAGCAGGCGGCGGGCGGCCCGCGCGCTGGAAACGACATTGGCCAGTTCCGGTTCGATGCCAAGCTCGATGTCGAAGCGGTCGGCAATCGCGATCGCTGCTTCCATCTCCGTTCGAAGATCGCTCCAGGCGGCCTCGCTGGCGTTGTCGGGATGCCAGCGCCACTGATCCTGCGCATCCCTGGTGCCGGTGCACAGCGTGATGAGCCTGGTGCCCATATCCGCACATGACGCGGCGAGCACCTCAAGCCGGGCAAGACCTGACACACGAACCGAACGATCCGGATGGATCATGTTGTAGGTTCCCGAGATCGCGGCGATCGAAACGCCGGTTTCACCGCTCGCCACGGCGACGGATCGGGCCGCGCCGGGCTCGATGCTGTCCGGCATCGACGGCAGGCCAAGGCACGCCATGTTGAACTGCGCCGCCGCGTAGCCGGCATCCGCCACCGCGCGCAGCACCGGCAAGGCGCCGGTGGCGGCGAAGGTCTTGGCGAAAATCCCAAGCTGCATCAGACAACCCCGTCAACATCTGCGAGGTTGACGGCGCGGCCGCCGGCGGCAGCGGAGCGGGCGATTGCCGCCATTCCCCTGGCCGATGCGATGCCGTCATCGATGCCGGCGCCGACCATGGGCGCGCCGTTCAGCACGACATCGGCGAAGCCTTCGAGCTGGCGGCGATAAAAGTGACCGTCCGCGCCAAGCGTGCGATGCCAACTGCCATCGGCCTCGCGGAAAATGTCGACCTCGCTGCTCTTGTAGTACCAGGGGTTAAAGGTCTTCGCGAGGACGCTGCCGTTCTGGCCGTAGATCTGGAACCCTTCGTGCCAGTCCATGCGAACGGCGACCGTCAGGTCGAGATGGCCGACCGTACCGTCGGCGAAGATGGTGGTGACGAACCAGCAATAGGCGCCATAGCGCTCGGTGAGCCGGGCCTCAACCGCCTCGATCGGCCCATGCAGATGGCGGGCGGTATCGAGGAGATGGCTGCCATGCGCCAGCATGTAGTACTGGCGCAGATCCGCCTTGGGATTGACCGAAGGCTTGCGCGCCCTGGCGCTGGTGATGATGAGCGGCTGCACCGCATCGGTCATGGGATAGCGATGGGTGCTGTCGCAATACCAGCCTTTGAACGCCAGCCGATCGCCCATCTCGTCATCGACGAAGGCCTTTGCCGCCTGGATGCCCGGATCGAAGCGCTTCATATGGCCGACCTGGAGCACCTTGCCGCTCTTGTCGAGCGCGGCCCGCAAGCCCTCGACTTCCTCGACCGAAACACCCAGCGGCTTTTCGCAAAGCACATGCTTGCCGGCATCCAATGCCAGCTCCGCTGCCTTGACATGGAACGTATCCGATGTCGCGATGATGACGGCATCGAGGTCGGGATCGGCCAGCATCTGGCCATAATCGGCATAGGATTTTTCGGGCGCGAAAGTGGCCGCCATCCTGTCGCGCAGATCGTCGGCGACATCGCAGATGGCATAGAGATCGGCATTGCGCGCCTTGGTGCAGGACTCGAAATGCGCTGCCTGCGCAATCGGGCCACAGCCGAGCACCCCGACACGCAGCCGCTTTTCGTCTTTGCGAGGCATGGAATTTCTCCTGATTAGCGCGCGGCGAGGCCGCGAAGTTGAAATTGCGGATCGCCCGACAAAGCTGCCTGATGCAACAGACAGGCAGCGCCCAACGCCGGACCGTCCGCGCCGACGCGCGACAGTTCGATCCTGGGAACGGGATAGCCTTCGGCGAGGAAGTCCAGCAGGAAAGCTTCCACCTGTTCGGCGACAAAGGGATAAATTGCATTGACGGAGCCGGAGAGGATGATGCGTTCCGGCTGCAAGGTGCAGACGAGAGTCGCCAGGCCGCGGCCGAACCAAAGCGCCCAGTCGCGCGCAGTGGCGACGGCCGCCGGATCGCCGCCGGCAAGCGCTGCGACAAACTCATCCACACCGGCGCGCCGCCCGCTTATGTGGAGGTAGCGAGCGAGCAAAGCATCCTTGCCGACATAGGATTCCAGCCGGCCCGGGCGCTTGGCGTCGAAGACAAACCCTTCATCGCCGATGCGCAGATGCCCGATTTCGCCGGCGCCGCCGAGCCGGCCGCGATGCAGCCTGCCGGCATTGATGATGCCGCCGCCAACGCCGTTCTCGATCAGGATGACCAGCGCATCCTCATCATCCTTTCCCGGCTGCGCCCGGTATGTCTCGGCCACCGCGACGGCATTGGCATCGTTTTCCAGCAGGATTGGAAAATCGCCGCGAAAGGCGTTGCCCAGCAGCTCGGCCAGATTGACACCATGCCAGCCAAGGATGGTGGCATGGTATGAAATGCCGTCGGCAGCGGGGAAGCCGGGCACGGCGACGTTGAGCCCGTATGGACGCGCACCCTCAGGCAATTGCGACCGGATCTCGGCGACAAGTTCCCTAATGATGGCGACTGCGGCTTCAGGCGTGCTGCCGGGGCCGGCAAAGGCTCTCGAGGCGCTGGCACGCTGCGCGCCGGCAAGGTCGACAGCGACAGCGGCGATCCAGTTGACGCCGATATAGGCGCCAAGGAAGAAGCCGCCATTGCCTTCGATCTCGACCAGGATTCCGGGGCGGCCGACGCGGCCCTCGCCGTCTTGCTCGTCATCAGCTTCATCCGACCGCTCACGCGCCAGACCGGCTTCGGTCAGGCCGAGCACCAGGGCGCCGGTGGTCGACCGGGTCAGGCCGAGGTCGCGTGCCAGCGCTGCCCGGCTCAACGCGCCGGCACGAAACAGCGCCGCAAGGGCCCGCGTTTCATTCGGCCGAAGATCGGTCGATACCAGCACGCTTTCCTCCGTAATTTGTTTGATCGGTATACTAATTTACTTTCTATGCGGTTTGAAAGAGCCAAAATAGGGTGCGGTGCAACAAATATTTGGCGTTCCAAGCCTATTGACCCAAATTTCAAACGATGATTTGTATCCAAAAATTACAAATGGCATGGGGAGGATGCGATGCCGGTTCTAGCGCGTCTCGGTCGGCGGTTGGGCGCAATACGCGCAACTGATGGAGTTTCCCGTGCCGCGACGCGGCGCGCTCGGCTGGGGGGTTGCGAGCCGGTCCGCGAGACCGTTGCGCAACTGCCGCCCCTCGGTCATCGTCGGCTGCGCCGTTCGGCAGCCTCAAAGCTGACGCGCAATCCTAGACCGTGCGCTAAAATCGTTCCTCGTGATTCGGCCCGGGTCGGGCCTCAAAGCAAGGAACGGCATGAGCAAGGCTCTTAGTACATTCGCACTGGTTGCAGTATTCACCGCACTCCTCATGGCGCTTAGCCTGGCGGTCGCCAGGCACGGCTATCCCTATGGCGCGATTGGGGTGAGGCGGCTGGACGGCATTGCCGATGCCGGTTCGTTCCTGCCGCTCGCCGCCGTCTACTTCTTCAGTGCCATGCTGATGATGATCCTGCCGATCCGGGCCGCCGGGATCGTCCTCACCCATGCGGCGGATGCGCTGTTCTGGGCGGTGATCGCCCTGTTCGCCACCATTGTCGGTTGCCTCGTCGCCCGCTGGGCCTTCGGCCAAAGCAGCGTGCTGTGGGCGCTGGTCAACTGGCGCTTCCTGTTCGCCGCGGTCATCGTCGGCAGCCATTTCACCATGAACGAGCTGCGCCGCAACATCCTGCTTAGAAGCCTGTTCTTCGTCATCTTCGCAGCCGCGACGCTGGCCTGCCTGTTCTGGTCTTTTCCGACCTGACAAAGGCCCGCTTCATATCGTCCATTTTGAGGTCGCAGCTTTCGCAGCGGCGCGCCATCGGCTATCCAGTCCGCAGCCAGATTTCGGCCCTCACAGTGTCGTCATTTGTCTGATAAATGATTCAGGCATACGGCACCGCCAGTAAACAATTACAAGGAAACCGCGACATGACCCTGTTCCGCAAGAACCTGATCGATGGCGAGTGGGTCGGCGAAGCCGGCTCGCGCAACATCAACCCGTCTGATACCGGCGATGTCGTTGGCGAATATGCCTCGGCCGGCGCCGAACAGGCAAAGCAGGCGATTGCAGCGGCTAAGGCCGCTTTCCCGGCCTGGTCGCGCTCGGCGCCGCTCGCCCGTCACAGTGTGCTGAAGAAGGCGTCGGACGAGATCATGGCCCGCAAAGACGAGATCGGCCGCTCGCTGTCGCGCGAAGAAGGCAAGACGCTGGCCGAGGGTATTGGCGAGACCATCCGCGCCGCCCAGATCTTCGATTTCTTCGCCGGCGAGACGCTGCGCCTGTCGGGCGAGCTGGTGCCCAGCGTGCGGCCCGGCGTCGGCGTCGAGATCACCCGCGAAGCCGTCGGCGTGGTCGGCATCATCACGCCGTGGAATTTCCCGATCGCCATTCCCACCTGGAAGATCGCCCCGGCGCTCGCCCACGGCAACACCATCGTCTTCAAGCCGGCCGAACTCGTGCCGGAAAGCGCCTGGACCATTGTCGACATCCTGCATCGCGCCGGCCTGCCGAAAGGCGTGCTCAATCTGGTGATGGGCAAGGGCTCGGTGGTCGGCCAGGCCATGCTCGACAGCCCCGACCTCAACGCCATCACCTTCACAGGCTCGGTCGGCACCGGCAAACGCGTCGCCGCGGCCAGCGTCGAGCACATGCGCAAGTTCCAGCTCGAAATGGGCGGCAAGAACCCGCTCGTCGTGCTCGACGACGCCGACCTCGCCATAGCTGTCGATTGCGCCATCAATGGCGCCTATTTCTCGACCGGCCAGCGCTGCACGGCCTCGTCGCGCCTGGTGGTGACCGAAGGCATTCACGACCGCTTCGTCGCCGCACTCAAGGAGCGCCTGGACAAACTCGTCATCGGCGATGCGCTCGACGCCAAGACCCAGATCGGGCCTGTCGTCGATGCGAGCCAGCTGAAGCAGGACGAGGACTACATCGCCATCGGCAGCCAGGAGGGTGCCAACCTTGCTTTCGGCGGCGAGCGGCTCGATCGCGAAACGCCTGGCTTTTATCTCCGGCCGGCGCTGTTTACCGAGAGCACCAACGCCATGCGCATTTCGCGCGAGGAAATTTTCGGGCCGGTCGCCAACGTCATCCGCGTAAAGGACTATGACGAGGCGCTGGCGGTGGCCAACGACACCCCCTTCGGCCTGACCTCGGGCATCTGCACCTCAAGCCTCAAGCACGCCACGCATTTCCGGCGCAATTCTGAAGCCGGTATGGTGATGGTCAATCTGCCGACAGCCGGTGTCGATTTCCACGTCCCGTTCGGTGGCCGCAAGGGCTCGAGCTACGGCCCGCGCGAGCAGGGCCGCTATGCCGCGGAGTTCTACACCACGGTGAAGACAGCCTACACATTTGCCGGCTAATCGGCGGGCGAACCGATGACATCGGTGAGAGAGGAGCTGACCTGGCTCAACCCGCCGCCCCACCATGTGTTCGGCGACGACACGGTGCATGTACGCACCGGCAAGGAAACCGACTTCTGGCGCGAGACCTTCTACGGTTTCTGGCGTGACAATGGCCATTTCCTCTACCGGCCGGTCGAGGGTGACTTCAGTGCCGAGGTCACCGTGAAGGGCGACTACAAGGTGCTCTACGACCAGGCCGGGCTGATGCTGCGGCTGAGCGAAACGCACTGGATCAAGGCAGGCATCGAATACACCGACGGGCTGGCCTATTTTTCCGTTGTCGTCACCAACGACACCTCCGACTGGTCGCTGGTCAGCATTCCCCGCGATCCGAATGGCGTGCGCATCCGTCTGACCCGCCACGCCGAGGCGATCCGCATCCAGTATCTGGACTCCACCGATGGCCACTGGAAGCCGGTGCGGCTCGCCTATTTCCCGATCTCGAAATCTGTCGATGTCGGCATGATGTGCTGTTCGCCGCAACGCGAAGGTTTTGAAGTCACATTCTCCGGCTTTACCGTTGGCCCGCCGATTTCCAGGCAATTGCACGACTGACGGCTTGCCGAGGCCGGTCGGGTGTCGAATCGATCAGCGAAGTGGTTCGGCGTTGAACACCTTCTGGACGATTTGCCAGCGGCCGTTGAGGAAGAAGCACGACAGCAGGTCAGTCACCTCACGCGGAGGGATTCGAAGGCTGATCTTGAGCAGCGCCGTGTCGCGCACCAGGTTGATCGAGAGAATCTGGTCCTTGCGCTCGGCACCGGCTTCTCGCGGGGGCTTCAGCGTCCGAACGGTATCCAGCCACGCGGCTACAGGGATCACGACGACAGTCTCGTTTTCCCCTTTCCGCGTAACAAAAGCCGCCTCGTGGAAGATGGAAGCAAACTTGTCGGCGTCCATGTCATAGGCGGCATCGAAGTAGGTTTGAGCCAGAGCGGCCAACTTATCTATTCCCGGCAATTGGATGTCTGACGTGGTCATGATGGCTCCCTTCAGGTCTAGCAATGCGCTTGGTATAAGGGGTTCGGCGGCCGCGTTTAACCGGCCCGCCCTTACCAGCCTTGTTAGCTGAACTACTCAATCACGGGTGATCATGGACCCTGTCCTTCCCTCTGCTGGCGACTTCAACCAGCTCCGCGCGTTTGTCGCGGTGGCGGGCTCTCTCAATTTCAGTCGCGCTGCGGAAAAGCTCGGTGTGTCGTCTTCGGCCCTGAGCCAGATGGTCCGCGGGCTCGAAGAGCGCGTGGGCGTCAGCCTGTTCAATCGGACCACGCGAAGCGTCTCCCTGACCGAGGCCGGCGCCAAACTTTTCGCGCGCGTGAAGCCCGCCGTCGATCAGCTTGGCGAGGCTTTGGGCGAAACAAGCGAAAGCCGAGCCCACCCCGCCGGGACAGTGCGGATGCACTGCTTTCACAATGCCGCCAGCCTTTATTTGACGCCCATATTGCGGGCGTTCAGCGATGCCTATCCGCAGGTGATCCTCGACGTCACGCTCGACGACACCGTGGTGAACATCGTAGCCGAGGGCTATGACGTTGCTATCCGGCTCGGAGAGGTCATCGACAAGGATCTGATCGCGGTGAAACTCGGCCCCGACCTGCGACAGACCGCGGTCGCTTCACCCGACTATCTCGCGCGACGCGGGACGCCTGCTCACCCACGCGACCTGCTCTCCCACAGTTGCATCGGCTGGCGATGGCCTGGCCAGGCGACCCCGCACAAGTGGGAGTTCATGGCGGACGGCAAGTGGTTCGAGGTCGCCGTGGAAGGGCCCGTCATCTCGAGCCAGAAGGACTTTGGCGTGCAGGCAGCGGTCGCCGGGCTCGGCATCGCCTTCGCGAGCGAACAGCTGATCGATGCGCATATCGCCGAAGGGCGCCTCGTCCCGCTGCTCGAGGCCTGGTCGGCGCCCTTTCCTGGTTACTACCTCTGTTATCCGGCACAGCGGCAGATGGCGCCGGCGCTCCGCGCTCTCATCGATACCATCCGCCGGGGGACGCGGGGTCCGTCAGAGGCGACCAACTCCAGAGCTTAACTGTCCGCGCGATGCTGGAAAAACTGCAAAAACAGTTCCCGCTCGGTGGTGATGTCAAGCTTCTCGTAGATGCGGCGGCGATGGTTCTTCACCGTGCCGACTGTGATGCCGAGTCTTTCGGCGATGTTCGCCGTCGGATGTCCCGCCAGGATCAGCTGGACAAGTTCTCGCTCCCGCAGCGACAGTTCCGGCCACAGGCTCGCCGGGATGGTCGGCTCCTGCCGGGGCGAGGCGCCGGGGCCGGTCGGCGCCGAGGTGCGGGAGAACTCGGTGCCGCGCGCCTTGATGTCGAGCGCATGCAGGGCTTCGAACACCGGCAGCCGCTCATCCAACAGGGCGATCTCGCTGTCCTTGAACGATGAGGTCGAGCGGTCGAGGAAAATGCCCAGACACCAGTCGCCGCCATCGGCCAGCATGATGCCGACCTCGTCGCAGATTTCCGACTGCGCCAGGAAGCCGGCTATGTACTGGCCACGCTTGGCCTCGTCGTCGGCGAGCCGCTTCAGCGGCAGGATGCCCAGCCGGCGTTCTCGCCGCCATGAGGCGTAGAACGGGTCGAAGACGTAGTAATTATCGAGATAGCGCCGGACCATTTCGTCCGAGAAGCGCCGATGCTTGATGAATTCCGGCGTCTGCGTCGCCGAATAGCGCGTCACCGTGACCAGATCATGGTCGATGTCCGCGCCGATCAGGTCGATCAGGCAGTCGACATGCCTGTCCGTACTGGTGGCGGCGATCGCCTTTGCCAGCGGCCCCCAGATAGTGCTCATGCGCATGCCCTTTTCTCGGCGATGTCAGCCGCGCAGTCATTGTGTCTTTAGGCATATGGCGCGATCCGGCACCGAACCTCTAGCTTGCGGTCATTCTCGAAGAGGGAAGGCGACCCGTGGACCAGATCACCACCAACCCCATCGTTATCGGCATCGACGCCGGCGGCACCATGACCGACACCATCCTTGTCGATCAGGACGGCCACTTCAAGATCGGCAAATCGGCGACCACGCCGAAGGACGAGGCCGAAGGCTTCCTCGCCTCCGCCGAAGACGCGGCCGATGCCTGGGGCATCTCGCTGGAGACGCTCTTCTCCGGCGTCAACGTCGTGCTCTATTCCGGCACCGGCATGCTCAACACGCTGCTGTCGCGCACCGGCCGCAAGCTTGGCCTGATCACCACCAAGGGCCTGGAAGACATGATCCTGATGGGCCGCGGCCTGCAGGCCTGGGCCGACTATTCCTATGCCGATCGCCTGCATGCGGTCACCCACCACCATCCCGATCCGCTGGTGCCGCGCCGCCGCACCCACGGCGTCACCGAGCGCATCGACCAGTTCGGCGACATCGTGCTGCCGCTCTATGAGCATGAGGTCTCCGCCGCTGCGAAAAAACTGATCGCCGACAAGGTCGAGGCGATCTGCATCATGACCATCTTCTCGCACGTCAATCCGGTGCACGAACAGCGCATCGCCGAGATCTGCCGCGAGGAGGTGCAGAAGGCCGGCGCCGACATCCTGGTCTACACCAGCCACGAAGTCCGCCCGGTCATCCGCGAACAGTCGCGGCTGAACTCGGTTCTGATCGAGGCCTACGCCACATCGCGCGGCCGCAAGCAGCTTAGGGGTATCGAGGACGTCTCGAAGAAATACGGCTTCAAATACGGCGTGCAGACTTTGCTGTCCTTCGGCGGCCTGACCTCGATCAACCATCCGCGCCTGCACGAAACCATGATCTCCGGCCCGATCGGCGGCATTCTCGGCGCCGCCTATGTCGGCAAGCTCATCGGCAACGATTCGCTGATCTGCTCGGACATGGGCGGCACCTCCTTCGACATGGGCGTCATCTCGCGCGGCCAGACCCGGATCGAGAACGAGCCGCTGATGGACCGCTTCAAGCTCAACGTGCCGACGCTGCATCTCGACACGATCGGCGCCGGCGCCGGCATGATCCTCAAGGTCGACCCGCTGACCAAGAAGGTCTCGCTCGGGCCGGAAAGTGCGGGCTCGGATCCCGGTCCGATCTGCTTCGCCAAGGGCGGCACCGAACCCACCATCGCCGATTGCGACGCCATCCTCGGCCGTCTCAACCCGTATTATTTCCTCGGCGGCAAGGTCGTCCTGCAGGTCGAGAAGGCGCGCAAGGCGTTCGAGGAAAAATGCTCCAGCATCCTTGGCGTCGGCGTCGAAGAGGCAGCCGAAGGCATGATCGACATGCTGGAAGCCGACGCCAACAACGCCCTGCGCCGGGTCATTTCGGGCCAGGGCATCCACCCCTCCGAATTCACCCTGCTGTCCTATGGCGGCTCCGGGCCGCTGCATCTGGCCGGTTGCTCCAGGGGCATCGGCTTCAAGGACATCATCACCTTCCAGTTCGCCGCCGCCTTCTCCGCCTTCGGCTGCACCACCGCCGACTTCATGCGCCGGCATTCGGTATCGACACAGCACGACATCGGCGCACGGGCGAGCGATGACGAACTCCTCGCCTTCGGCAAAAAGGTCACCGCTGTCTGGAACGACCTGACCAAGGCTGCGGTCGACGAGATGATCGAGGACGGCCACGCCCGCGACAAGATCAAGACCGTGCCGTTCCTCATGATGCGCTACACCGGCCAGCTCGAGGACGTCGAGGTGATGGCGCCGCTCGCCGAGGTCAATTCGGCTGATGACATGCGTAAGGTCATCGACGAGTTCGAGGCGGTCTACGCCAAGGTCAACCACCGCGTCTCGCGCTATGGCGAGGCCGGCTTCACCATCACCGAACTTGGCCTCATTGCCACAGCCGACAAGGTCAAGCCGGTGCTGCTCAAGCGCCCGCTCGGCAAGTCGGATCCAGCATCGGCCCACAAGGGCGTGCGTGAAGCCTATATTGGCGGCCGCTGGCACAAGGCCAATCTCTACGAGATGGACCTGCTGCAGCCCGGCCACGAGGTCATCGGCCCGGCCATCATCGAACACCCGGCGACAACGCTCGTCGTTCACCCGCAAGACCGTGTCCATGTCGATGAATGGACGCTGCTGCACTACACCCACGCTTGAGAAGGGCGAACGCCATGCTGGACAAACCCGCCTCCACCCTGCGCCTCCGCGAACGGCTGATCGAATCCGAACGGCTCATGGAAGAGACCGGCTGCTATGACGGCATCACGGAACTCCATCTGCGCAACCAGGATCCGCTGAAATTCGAGACCCTGCACACCAAGCTGCGCGCCTATTGTGTCTCGGCCCGCGAAATGGCCCGCCGCATCTCGGCCTCGCCCGGCGTGCGCGAGGTCGGCGAGATGGTGGTCGCCATCTACACACCGGAGGGCGACGCCATCGCGCTCTCCAACGGCATCATGGTCCACGTCCACACGATGAGCCGCTTCATCAAATGGATGATCAAGAACAACTACGAGGAAAACCCGAAGATCCGCGAAGGCGATATCTTCGCCAACAACGACGCCTTCATCGGCACCGTGCAGGTGCCTGATGTGATGGACGTGGTGCCGATCTTCCATGAAGGCACGCTGGTTGGCTGGGCAGGGGCTGTCTGCCACGAGCTGGAAGCCGGCGGCATCACGCCTGGTGGTGACGTCTGTCTCGCACAGGAACGCTTTACCGAAGGCCTGTTCGTCTGCGCCGAAAAGATCGGCGAGAATGACGAGATCCGCCGCGACTACGTCATCCGCTGCGAGCGCAATCTGCGCATGCCGATCTACTGGGTGCTCGACGAGAAGGCCAAGGTCGCCTCCTGCATCGACATGCGCGAAAGCGTCAAGCAGCTGATCTCCGAGATTGGCCTCGACTATTGGATGAAGGTGTCGAAGGAGTTCATCGAGGAAGGCCGCCGCGCCCAGCTCGCCCGCACCCGCCAGCTCACCGTGCCCGGCATCTATCGCGGCCACACCTTCTACGGCCACGTCACCGCCGGCAAACCCGGCTTCCAGCTGCTCGGCGATCCCGACTGGCTCTACAACATCCCGATCGAGATGGAGATCACCACCGACGGCAAGATCACCATGGACTTCGAGGGCACGCAGCCCTGGGGCTACCATTCGATGAATTGCACGCCGGCCGGAATGGATGGCGGCATGTTCGTCACCTTGACCCAGCACATGAATTTCGAAGGCTTGGTCAATGATGGCGCCTGGATGGCGACCGAGCTGAAACTGCCGCATGGCACATGGACCAACCCCGACAACGAGATGGTGGCGACCGCCACCTCATGGGCGCTGCTGCTGCCGGCCTATGGTGTGTTCCAGAGGCTTTTGTCGCGCGGCTTCGTCGCCCGCGGCTTCGTCGAGGAAGCCTTCGTCGGCCAGGTCAACAGCCCGATGATCGAGATGGGGGGCGAAAGCCAGTACGGCACGCCGTTCGGCATGGCGCATTTCGAATGCGCCGCCGCCGGCTCCGGCGCGCTCGCCATCGCCGATGGCCTCGACACCGCCTATGTCGGCTGGAACCCGGAATCGGACATGGGCAATATCGAGGTCTGGGAACAGTCCATGCCGATGGTCTATATCGGCCGCTCGATCGTCCCCAACTCCGGCGGCGCCGGCAAATATCGCGGCGGCTGCTCCTTCGTCTCGACCTGGCTGATCAGCAAGACCTCGCACCTTCGTCTGCACACTTCGGAGCACTCCTCGCGGGTGTTCGACAATGGCGGCATGTGCGGCGGCTATCCGGCGCCGACCTGCCAGAAGCATCGCGCCGTGCGCAACTCCAACATCCATGAACTGGCGGCCAAAGGCGAACCGCTGGCGCATGCGCCCGGCATCGACCCGCATGTCTCCGACTATGAGAAGAACATCGCCGGCGAACATGTTGTGGTCGAGGGCCCCTACATCACCTCGCCGCACAAGTCCGGTGACATCTTCAGCCATTCCTACAATGGCGGCGGCGGTTACGGCGACGTGCTGGAGCGCGATCCGATCAAGACCGCATGGGATGTCGAGAACGGTTACCTCACCCGCGAAGCGGCGATCCAGGTTTTTGGCATCGTGCTGAAGGACGACGCCGACGGTTATCCCCTTGCCGATATCGATGCCACCGTCGAACGCCGCGCCGCCATGCGCAAGCAGCGTCTGGCCAAGGCTATCCCGGTTTCGGACTGGATCGACGCCGAGCGAAGCCGCGTCGAGAAAGCCGACTTCGCGCCGGAAGTGAAGAAAATGTATGCCAGCGCGATCAAGCTTTCGTCGCGCTTCACCAAAGATTTCAGTGAGTTCTGGACCGTCGACGCCAAATCGATCTTCATGCCGGGAGCAAAGCCATGACCTCATACAGCAAGGAAGTCCTCGGCGATCTGGCCGCCGGCAAGCTGCCCTGGCCGCAGACAAGGCGCATCATGAGCGCCTACAAGGATGATGACCGCTTCTTCAAGATGGTCGCCGTCTATCAGGACCGTGTCGTCTGGAAGGATCCGATCCTGCTGCCGGTCTCGGATCACCTCTTCATTTGCCAGAGCGGCGACAAGCGGATCACCCGCTGCGAATGCGGCCATTCCTTCGGCGACTATCGCAAGAACTGGAAGCTGAAGGCCGCGATCATCGTGCGCAACACCGAGGAGGCGCTGCGCGAAATCTACCCCAACAGCGATATCCCCGATCCGCAATGGATGGAAATTCGCGAGTTCATCTGCCCGCAATGCGGCACCATGCACGAGGTCGAAGCGGCGGCACCCGGCTATCCGATCGTACACGATTTCGAGCCGGATCTAGAAGGCTTCTATCGCGAATGGCTGGGCAAACCGCTCTAGTGATGTCGTGGCCGGCGCCGCAGGCAAGGTAGCGTGCGTTGCCGGGCTGGGTCTAAGACTATCGCATCAGATTTCGGCGTCGGAGATCCATTGCCTATGACAGACCTTTCCGGCCGCAGCGCCATCGTCACCGGCGGGTTTTCCGGCATGGGCTTCGCCATTGCCACGGCACTGGCTGAGGCCGGCGCCAATGTCGCCGTCGGCTCCTACATCGCGCCCGCCGGCGCGGACAGATCCGATGCCGCCTACTATCCGGGCGCCGACGAGATCGAGCGTGTGCGCTCCGCCCTATCGGCCCATGGCACCAGGGTCCACGCGGCGCATCTCGATGTCCGCGATAGCGAGATCACCAACCGGTTTGCGACCGACGCAGAAGCCGCTATCGGCCCGACCGACATACTGGTCAACGCTGCCGGCACCACCGCCGAACAGCCTGTCTGCGGTCATTCCGATGCGCTGTGGGACAAGATCGTCGACACCAACCTGACCGGCGCTTTCCGCGTCACCCGAGCCGTGCTGCCCGGCATGATCGAGCGCGGCTGGGGCCGCATCGTCAATATAGGTTCGACGGCGGCCACCGTCGGCTGGAAGGACAACCCGGCCTACTGCGCCTCCAAGGCCGGCCTTCTCGGCCTCACCCGCTGCGTGGCGCTGGAAGGGGCGGCACATGGCGTCACCTGCGTCATGATCAGCCCGACCTGGGTCGAGACCGAACTGATGCGCCGCAACGTGGCGCAGGTTGTCGAGCGCGAGGGCAAGGGCCGCACGGCCGAGGAAGCGATGGCCGAGATCGCCAAGGGCAATCCGCAGCAGCGCTTGCTGCAGCCGCAGGAGATTGCGGCCCTGACCGTCTTCCTGTGTTCGGACCTCGCCAAGGGCATCACCATGGAAAACATCCAGATCACCGGCGGAGCGCTGTGGTAGCGGCCTGATCTTGCGCGATGCTGCATTCGCGCCATCTGGCTATTGCATGGTTGTTCTGGCCGGCGCACTTGCCCCGTGACAACTTTTCCATTGAGTGACAGGCGATACAGGTTATATTGCACTGCACAATGATTGCCCGTAGATCGGGCTCCGGCAAAGGCAGCGGTCGCGTGCGGCCGCCGGCGAGCGTCACGCCCGAGGCCGACGCGGAAAAGCCAGCTCATGGGCGCTTATGCGCGGCTGAAAGGCGGCGTGCCCAGTTGGAAGGCGCAGGAATGAGAAATCCGGTACGGATATGAAGATTCCGAAATCCATTCTGATCGATCCGGAACGCAACAAGGCCTATGCCGCCTTCGCCGTTGCCGTGTCGGTCTTTGCCTTCGCCTATTCCACCAATTTCGGCAAGATCCTGATCCTTGCCTATTATCTGGTGTGGCTGCCGCTGCTGTTCGTCGACTACCGGCGCTTCACGCGCGATCTTTCCGGCATCTGGCTGCCGCTTGTCTTCGTGACCTATATCTGCCTCTCGGTCTTCTGGTCGCAAGCGGCCGGCACCAGTGCGCGGGCAGGGCTGCAATATTTCTCGCACATCCTGTGCGCCTACGTCGCCGCGCGCACCATAAGCGTGCGCACGCTGGTGCTGGGCTCGCTGATCGGCATCTTCGTCGTGCTGCTTTATTCGCTGAGGGTCGGCGGCTATGCGCTCGACACCATCGACGGCACCACCAATTTCGTCGGCGCCTTCGGCTCCAAGAACCAGGTCGGCTTCTTCGCCTCGCTGGGCATCTTCTTTTGCCTTGCCTTTCTCGTCTTTTACCGGCGCAACTGGATGAGTTTCGTGTGGACCGCGCCGATCATGCTGTTGTCGGTCTACATGCTGGCGATTGCCCATTCGGCGACCTCGGTCGCTTCGCTGCCGGCGGTGATCGGCATCGTTGCCTTGCTCACCATGAGCAAAATCCTGTCGCGCGCCTATCGGCGCGTCATGTTTGTCGTCGGCGCCGTCGCACTTGTCTCGGGTGTGGTGGCCGCGCTCAACCTCGGCCTGCTCGACTTCGTGCTCGGCATCTTCGGTAAGGATTCGACGCTGACCGGCCGCACCTATCTCTGGGAACAGGGCTGGCTGGCGGCGCAGCAGCATCCAGTGCTCGGCTATGGCTACGCCGCCTACTGGATACAGGGCTTTGCCGATCCGGAACGGCTCTGGGCGGAGTTTTACATCTCGACCCGCACCGGCTTCCATTTCCACAACACCTATATCGAGACGTTGGTCGAGCTTGGCTTTATCGGCATGACCATACTGGCGCTGATCATCCTGCGCTCCTTCTGGGGCCATGTCTCGAAAGTGGTGTTCGGCGATTGGAGTGCCGATTCGGTGGTGCTTGCCGGGGCGGTCGGCTTGATGCTGATCCGCTCCTTCTTCGAGGTCGAGATACTCGGCCCCTATTTCACGGCCTCGTTCATCGTCTATTACGGCCTGTTCAAGCTGCGCCCGGTGCCGGTGGTCCGGGCAAGGCGGGCCTATGCTCCCGTGCAGGACGAGAAGGCCGCCGGCGGCCGCATGCCGGCACGAGTCTGACAGGTCAGCCGCACAATAGATTCTTGCGAAGAGGGCCCCCCACCCTGACCCTCCCCACAAGGGGGAGGGACCGCTGCCGCGCGCCTTTGCCGATCAGGTTCAGCTGAACGCGCTAATGGAAGTCTCCCTCCCCCTTGTGGGGAGGGATTAAGGGTGGGGGTACTCGTAGGGCGAAAGCCTCCGCTATATGCGGCCGTCCTGGAGGATCAGGCGACGGCCCGCTTGCGCTGCATCAGGCGCTGCAGGAAGCGGCGCAACGGTTCGTCATAGATGCGCGTGGCGATGTCGGCGATGACGATGACCGCAGCCGCCATGACGATGCCGAACCAGGGATGATGCGCGAACGGGTCGATCGAGGCGGCCTTGCCTGCGCCGGCGATGATCATCAGCATCGGCGTGTGGATGATGTAGATCGGGTAGGAAATCCGCCCGAGCCAGCCATAGAGGCCTGACAGGCGGGGTGCCGTCGGCGCTATGGCACCGATCACCACCAGGGCCGGGAAGATGAAGACGACACAGGCAAGATCGTAGGCGATGCGCGCGTCGCCGGCCGGTGCGATGGCGAAGACGACAAGCGTCAGGGGGATCGCAGCCTCGACCCACCAGCCGCGCCGCAGCAAGCCGAGCCCGCTTTGGTAGCGCGCCATGGATCGGCAAAGCAGCACGCCGAGAAAGAAGGAGAAACAGACGCGCGGCAATCCGCTGACGATGGTCTTGCCAGTCATGCCGAAGTCGAGCGTGCCGGCAACGATCGAGGCGACCACCAGCAGCGCCAGGCTGACGGCGATGAGGACTGTCAGCACGCGCTTCGACAGCAGGAAAAAGACAGCGACATAGGCGATGTTGACGATCAGTTCGAAGAACAGCGACCACGACGCCGGATTGAGCGGAAAGATCGTGTGATAGGCATCGCTGACCAGCGGGATGAAGAACATGCCGGTCGTCAGCATCGTGCCGATCTCCGAGAGGGGCATGTATTCCGCCGGGATCAGCCGGTTCTTGACCAGCAAATAGAAGAAGCCGAGCAACGTGCCGGCAAGGTAGAGCGGGTAGAGGCGGATCAGGCGGATCGCCACGAACGTGCCGAAGCCCATGCCGTTTTCGATCTTGCGGTCATAAGCATGCGCGATGACGAAACCGCTGAGCAGGAAGAACAGATCGACCGCGAGATAGCTCGACGGCAGCACCTTGCCGGCGGCCAGGAACGGCGAGAAATGGTAGAGCATCACGCTGATCGCCGCCACGCCGCGGATGGCGTCGAGATTGAGGTAGACATGGCGCGGGGCGGCGGGCTGCATTGTATGCCTTCAAGCGATCCAGATAGAATTGCTCGCCCGCGCCTGGGCGCGAACGAGCCGAAATTGTTCCTCCCGCCTCCGCCGTGCCGGGCTCACGGAACAAGCCCTGCGCGAAACTACTGGCTGGCCGTCGGCGCCAGCTTCACCTTGATGACGTCGCCCGGCAGCACCGGCGTGTCTTCCTTGGCCTCGATCTCGCTCGTCTTGCCGTCGGCAACGCGCACCAGCGAGTAGAGAAGCGTCGGCTCCTCACCGCTTGTGATGGCGGCGGTCGTGGCGGGATCCGATGCCTGGGTTATCAGCCCTTTCTGCATGCCCACCCTGAGCGCCGCCTCGTTCAGGTCGGCTTCGACCTGCTGACGGCTGGAGGCAAGGTTCGAATTCAAGGTGTTCTGGGCATCAATGGCATCCTGCGACGCCTTGCTGATCGACTGCTTGGCGGTCAGGATGGCCGTCTCGTAGTCGAGAATCTGGCCTTGCAGATTGGCGACGGACTGCTCCGAGCTCAGTACACGCGTGTTGACGACCAGGCCCTTCTGCACCAGCGGGCTGATGCTTTCGAGCTGTTGCTTGGCAAGGTCGACCTGCCGCTGCTGGTTGACGATCTTCTTCTGCAGCGCTTCGATTTCGGCCTGCAGGACCCCCTTCAATTCGTCGAGCGCCTGCAGCTTCAGCTTCAGCGCCTTCTGATCGGCCGTCAGGATCTGCATCTCGTCGGCGACGATGGCTGGCAAGCGCGGATCGCCCTCGACCTCCTTCGGCACGTCGAAACTAGCCTTGCCGGCGAGATCCGCATCGATGCGGGCACGCTTGACGATCAGCCGCACGCGCTGGTCGTCATAGATATCGAAATTGCCCTTGGCGGTGACCAGGTCCTTGCCGATCTGCGGGCCATAGTCGGCGTTGCGCCGGATCCCACCGGCGATGCTGACCGCCTTGAGCACGGTCAGCTCGGGCACATAGGGAAACTGGCCAGGCGTCTGGATCTCGCCCGAGATGTAGAACGGCCGGAACTGCACCATTTCCACCGAGGCTTCCGGCTTGTCCGACAGGGCAAGCTTGCGCTGCAGGGCAACGCTGATGGCGGCCGCAACCTCCGACGTGGTCTTGCCGGCGGCCGGCAATTCGCCGACGAACGGCACCGACAAATTGCCGGCCGGGCCGACCGAATATTCGCCGTTCACCGCCGCCCAGTCACGGAACGTGCCTTCGACGGTCTGCCATTCGGCGATGCGGATGTTGAGCTTGTCCTGCGAGCCGAGTCGGTACTCGTCGGCCATGGCCGGTACCGTGAGCGACAGAGCGAGGCATGTGGCGACGAGCCGTGCTGGCCGCATCGGGCCGGCAAGGCGAAAATAGGCTGACATATCTGTTTTCAACTGAACGTTTCCGATCCGTTTTGGCCCCATCCGCCCGATAGGCCTGCTGCCGAATGCCGGTTAAGCACCTCGACTGCAATGCAAGGCCGGCCCATCGCCGAATGGCTTTGGGCCGGATTGGCTTCGGGCCGGACCGGCCCGATTGCTGACCAGTTGCGGTCGGTCAGTAGGAACCGCGCGACATCCACACCGCAGGCACAGTCTTGAGGATGATGCGAACGTCTTCGAACAGCGACCAGTTCTCGACATAGTGACGGTCGAACGCGACGCGGCTGTCATAGGAGACATCGTTGCGTCCGCTGACCTGCCAGAGCCCGGTCAGGCCCGGCCGCGACTTCAAATAGTAGACCGCGGCGCTGCCATAGATCTCAAGCTCGTCGCGCACCACGGGCCGAGGCCCGACCAGGCTCATGTCGCCCTGCAGGATGTTGATGATCTGCGGCAGCTCATCGAGGCTGAGCTTGCGCAGAACGGCGCCGACGCGGGTGACGCGCGGATCGTTCTTCAGCTTGCGGGTCGCGATCCATTCGGCGTTGGCTTCCGGGTTGGCCGCGAGATAAGCCGTCAGCACGCGTTCGCCGTCTTCGACCATGGTGCGGAACTTGAGGCAGGGGAAGATCCGCCCGCCGCGTCCGATTCGCTTGTGTCCGTAGAAGATCGAGCCACCGTCGGAAAGCTTGACCAGAAGGGCCACCATCAGGAACAGTGGGCTGAGCGCCACCAGGCCGACAAGTGAACCGAAAATATCGAAACTGCGCTTTAGCAGCCCGCCGATCGGTGGCGGAAAATCTACGCCGACCTGCGAAAATGCCGCATTGGCCGACTTGGCAACGTCCCTCATGCAAAAGCTCCATACGTTGAACGGATGGTTTATGTCACGATATCAAAAAAATGCTGCAGCGCAACACACAATTTCCTATACGAGTGAAATAGTCACGTCATGAATTGACTAAATAATAAACGCGCCCTGCCCAAATTTTGCCCTTTATGGCAAGTTTGTGACGAATAAGTAGCAACGGTAGGAAATGTAATGCCTTTTTCCGGCCCGTTTTGGGCGAATCGTCCTTCGCCCCAGAGGGAATGGCTTTAACTCGGTTTCGAATCACTCGTTTTGCTAGATTAATCAAATAAAATACTAATCAAGATTGTAGATTCTACTGAAGTAAGAATCGTTTGACGAGTTAGGCCACCACCCCTGCGTGTGCATCGCAGCATGGCAGAGTCCAACGCCATTGCGGATTGAAAATTGTCGCCGGTTGCCCTTGCCGCCAGTTTCGCGCCTTAATAGAGTCGCAAATTATTTCTGTTAGAGTCTGAATGGGTTGGGAAGGCCGGAAGCAACCGGCCGAAAAAGAGCAGCTGAATAAGCTCGCATGGCGAATGGGGAGATACTCGGGTGGGTAAGTCATCGCTTTTGCATGCTCGGGCCGGTTGACGGGCCGCCGATCATGTCATTACCAAAATTCGTCATCGGAATGGTTTTCGCCCTCGCGATCGTGGTCGCGTGGTCGTACTTCGACGGCGCGTCGCTCTCCACAACGGTGCTTCGCGTCATCGGCTGTGCTGTCCTCATCCAGATAGGTTATTTCCTGCTGGTCTATGTGATGATCGCCAGGAGCGCGCCGACATCGGCTGACAGGGCTCGAGACGCCGAACGAAGCCTCGGCGCGGAAAAGGCGTCCGAAGGCGAGAAACTCTCGGCCAGGCGCAGCGTGCATTGAACACAGGCCGAGGTCGTACGCGACCTCGGCCACATTGCAATCGGACTCAGCCTGCTTCGGCCGGCTCGGGTTGTGATTGCTCGCCTGAAAGCATCCTCGACAGGCGGCTGCCGGCCTTCGCCTTCAACCTCTGATATTGCCCGACTTCGACGATCCGGCCGGTTTCGATCGCAACCACCCAGTCGGCGAAGGCGATCATCGACGGCCTGTGCGCGATGGTCAGGATCGTCATCGATCCGCGCAAGCCGTCGATCGATTTGGCGATCAGAGACTGGTTCTGCCAGTCGAGCGCGCTGGTCGCCTCGTCGAGAATGAGCAGCAAGGGCTTGCGCAGCAACGCGCGCGCCAGTGCAATGCGCTGGCGTTCGCCGCCTGAGAGCCGCACGCCACGGTCGCCGACCACCGTGTCGAGCCGCAGTTCCAGCTTTTCGACAAAGTCAGCGCCGTGCGCCGCGCGAAGTGCAGTCCACAACTCCGCGTCACTGGCTTGTGGCGCGGCAAGACGCAGATTGGCGGCGATCGTGTCGTGGAGCAGGAACACATCCTGCGGTACATACGCCACCCGATCGCGCCAATGCCGACGGTTCGTCGAATTGATCTCGACGCCATCGGCCAGGATCTTGCCTTCGCTCGGCTCCAGCAGGCCCAGCAGCATGTCGGCAAGCGTGCTCTTGCCCGAGCCTGACGGGCCGATCAGTGCCGTTACCTTGCCGGCGGGAAGACCGAAGGTGATGTCGCTCACCACCGGCTTGCCGCCGGGCTCATAGGCAAAGGAAACATTGCGGATGTTGAGCCCGATATCCAGCCACAGCTTGGCATCGGATTCGAGGTTCGCAGGCTCGCGCTCGGCGTCGAAACGCGCCTGCATGTCACGCATCGAGGCATAGGCAGGCAGATTGATCAGCACTTGCTGCGCTTGCATCTGCATATCCATGAAGCGCGGCGCAATGCGCATGAACACCAAAAGCAGCACGACGATCTCGGCCAGCGAGAGGTTGAAGCGAACCAGGGCGACGTAGATGAACAGGCTGAGCCCGATGACGCTGGCGACCTGGAACAAAGCGGTGCCGATGGTGCTGTTGCGCACATAGTTGATGTTGTCGGCCTTCATCTTCTCCAGTGTCGCGCGAAGCTGCGCGTAATAGGTCTCCTCGACATTCAGGCTCTTGGCCACCTTGATGCCGCCGAGGAACTCCGAGACCGTGCGGTACTGCTCCTGACGATTGGTGGTCAAAACCCGGCCGAAAGCGCTGGCTCGCGCACGAAACGGCTGCAGAGCCAGGAACGTGACGATGCCGACGACGATGGCGAAGGCCGTCATGACAGGCGAAATAAACAGCGAAACCACGAGATAGCCTGCCAGAAGCACAGCGATCTGCACCAGCATCAGCAGCGAGAAGGCGGCTGACTGAACGCGGTCGATGTCGCCGGTCAGCGCATGGTCGAGGTCGGAACTGCGCATGCGCGCAAAAATGCCCCACCGCGCTTTGCCGATGCTCTCGAACAGGTTCATGCGCAGGCGGTTGATGAAGTCGAGCAGCAGCCGCGCCATGTAGACGGATTTGTAGCGATTGAACGCTGCTTGCAACGCGACAAGCCCGACCAGCAGGCAAAGCACTGTCGTCAATTGCAACGTCCCGTCCGGCGCCAGCCAGCGCACGAAGTCGTTGTTCGGCAGCTTGACCGCAAAATTCTGCTCGGGCCGGCCGACCAGATGCAGCAGCGGCACCAAAAGCAGGATCGAGATGCCTTCCGTCAGGCTCCCCAGGATCAGGAACAGCAGCGCCGTCAGCGTCCTGCGCCCGCCAATCCGGGCCATGGCGGCGCCGAACCCGGCGACATCTCGGTAAAACGACAGTTGCAAGATCTTCGATACCGACATGTTGCTCACCGCGGCCGGTTGTCGGCGGCCAGATCGTTTTCGATCAGGGCGACGGCCTCGCCGATACGGTCGAGCCCGGTCGGCACTTCGAGGCGGCAGACGCCGATCTGGCTGGCGAGGGCTGCGCATTGGCGGAGGTGCGTCGTGGCAAAATCGCCGACCAGGGCCGGGCGACCGAACCGCGTCACATAGGAGAATTTGATGATAGCCGGCAGGGCGCCCATGTTCGGCAGCGGCGTAATCGCTGCCTTTTCGCCGCGCTCGAGGATGTAGATCCGCGTTGCCGGCACCATGTCGCTTGAAAATCCGCCACGCAGGCGATGCTGCATCTTGTCGATCGCCGCATGCACCTGCGGGCGTATCTCTGCTTGCCGGATGGGAAACGCGGCGGCGGCATCGGCGGCGAGCTTCAACTGCGGAAAGCCCGGAACGATCATCGGCTGTTCGGTGAGATCGAGCGCTACGACATCGTCGGTCAGCATGCGATGTCCGGCCCCGATCATAGCGCTTGCCGTCGTCGATTTGCCGGCGCCTTTGTCGCCCATGAAAACAGCGCTCTTGCCGCCGACGGCAATGGCGCTGGCATGCAGGATGAGCAGGCCGCGCTGGTGCAGGAGCAGCGCCATGACCGGGCCGAGCAGCGGAAACGCCAGCAGCGCATCGTCGACATCAGGCGCCGGCTCGACCTCGATGCGGCAGGCATCGGTGATCAGGAAGGCGCCGACGGTCTGCCATGCCAGATATTGCTGCCGCGGCTCGAAGCGGAAAGCAGTTCCAGTCTGGGGCGAAGGTTTTGGCAAGTCGATCGGGCCGACCGTGATCAGGACGTCGGCAGGAGCTGGTGCGCTCGGCTCCAGCTCGGGCAGCTCGATCTGCGAAGCGACCGTCAGGCCATAGGCCTTGTAGAAGCGCTGTACGCGGGGAGCACTTGGGTGCCGGTCATCGGCGGCGAGTGGCATGTTGGCTGGCATCATGCGTGGCTCTCGCGCAGTTGCACCTGCCTTAACCACAGCGACAGCGCGATCGAGCGCCAGACATACTGGACATCGGGCAATGTGGCGGCCTCAGGTTGGCTGGAAATGCGGCCATAGGCGGCGGTCACTTCGGGCAGGTTGACGTAAGGGGCAATCAGCGCCGCATCCGCCACCAGCACCTTGTCGAGGAGATCGCGGTGATTGCCGAGCATGCCTTTGACCAAATTGGAGGTGAAATCGATCTTGTCGCGCCGCCACTGCACCGCCGGCGGCAGAATTCCTTCCATGGCGCGCCGCAGCACCGAACGGCCAAAGCCTTGGTTCAGCTTTTCCGCGCCAGGCAGCGCCAGGCAGAACTCGACCAGCGGCATGTCCCAGAAGGGGTAGCGCGGCTCGACGCCGAAATTCGCCGCGGCCTTGTCGAGAACCTCGAAAGCGTGCGGTACCATCCCGTTCGACAGCAGCCAGCGATGGGTCAAGGTCTCGCTGGCGCTGACCGCGGGCGGCATGTAGCCAGCCCGGCGAAACCGCTCGACGAGGTCCGTCCGCATCGCCAGATCCGGATTGATCAGGCCGCGCCAGCTTGTCGCCGGCCGCCCAGTTGGACGGCGTCGTAATTTGCTCAGCGCGCGGTTCGCGAGCCGTTTGATTTTGGCGATGCGCCAGGCCGGCCCGTAAAGGGTGAGGAATTGATAGTAGAGGCCGAGCATGCCGTCGCCATAAGTGTTGGAAGCGCTGCGCAACTCGCGCCAAAGCTCCATCCATTTGCCGGCATCGGCGAGTTCGTGCAGATGGCCGTGGCCCTGCGAAACCACCTCGTCGCCGCCATGGCCGTCCAGAAGCACCTTCATGCCTTTGGCGCCGGCGGTTCTGTAGATGTCGCGGGTCAGCGACAGGCCAGGCGCCAGAAACGTTTCTTCCTGCTCTTCCAGGATGCGCTCGAACTCGGCGAAGGGCGCATAGTTGCCGACGGAAATCAGGGTGCCGTCGACCTTCTGCTGCGCAAGCACCGCCTCGATGAAAGGCCGCTCGTCCATCGGCGAGCCTTTTTCGAACACCAGCGAGAAAGTCGGCGGCCTCGGCTTTCGCTGCGCCGCATTCTGCATGCCCGCAACGCAAGCGATCGAGGAGGAATCGAGCCCTCCGCTCAGCATCGCGCCGACCGCCGGCGTGCCGCGCATGCGGTTGCGGACCGATTGCGTAAACAGATGGCGGAATTCCTCGGCAGCGTCCGCCCGCATCGGCCTTGGTGATGGCTCGATCTGCCAGTAGCGGCGCAACACTACCTGATTGCCGGTCACGGTCAGGCTGTGGCGCGCCGGCAGGCGGAAAATGTCGGCGTAGGCTGTTGACTGCGGATCGTCGGGCAGCCCAGCGAGAAATCCGGAAATCTGGTGTTCGCTGATGCGCATGTCGACGCCGTCGACATCGAGGATCGGCCCGATCTCCGAGGCAAAGACGAAGTGCCGGTCGCTCGAATGGTAGTAGAACGGTTTGACGCCGAAATGGTCGCGCACGCAAAACAGCTGCCGGCGCTCGCCATCCCAGAGGGCGAAGGCGAAGTCGCCCTGCAGATGTTCGGGGCAGGCTTCGCCCCAGCGCAGATAGGCGCGCATCAACAGCACGGCGTCAGCGACCGAACTGTCCCTGATGCCGAGCCTGGCCAGCAATTCGTCGCGATTGTCCAGCCGGCAGTCGACGGTGATCGCGAGCTTGCCGCCGGCCATCGTCAGCGGGCCGGGGCCGGCTTCATCGGTGGTGTTGAGCCAGGCGTGGCCAAGAACGACGCTTGCGTCCATCCACCACGAACTGCCGTCAGGCGCGCGATGCTGCATGCGGGCAAGCATGCGCTGGATGTCAGCCGCAGCGGCCGGCTTGCCTTCCTGCCTGAGCAGAATTCCGGCGACGCCGCTCATCGGTCACTGGCCGTGATCGACGAGATGGGTAAACCTGCCAAGCGAGCCGCCAAGCACGATGTGGTCTCCGCTGACCAGCCAGGCATGCGCCTTCAATTCAGTGCCGGTATCGCGCTCGATGCCGATGCGGATCTTCGAAGCGTTGCCCTGGCGGGCAAGCAAATACTGGCCGGAAAGCGCCTGGGTGAGGCAGCTTGCGCCCGGCACCAGCCGCGCCGCGGCCGCAACGCCCCAGGCGACGCGCCTGAGATCGCCGATGCCGGCCGGCGCGCTCGCGTCGAGCCGCGTCACCATGCTGCGAACTTTGTTGTACGAAAGCAGCGTCAGCCCCAGTCTCACCGCTGCAACCACCGCGAGGCAGTGGGCGAGGAAGAGCATCTCCGGCCAGCTCAGCGAGAAAACCCTGGAGCAATTCCAGGGAAAGTGCGTGCGGTTTTCCCGTCCGGAATTGCGTGAAAACAAAGAGATAGAGCGGTTCGCCGTTTCTGTGAAACGGTGAAACGCTCTAGACAAGTTCCTCATCATGGAGCCTCGCAAGCCCGGCGTCCGCCAGGCCTTTCAACAATCCGTCGACATCGGCCTTGCAGCGTTCGGGCTCGACATTGTAGCGCTCGAGCACGGCGCTGCGGATTTCCGCGATCGGCTTCGGCTGCTGGATCAGTTCCCAGATATAGGCCCCGACGCTGTTCAGGCTGTAATAGATGTTGGATCGCATATCGAGCAGCGCCAGGCCGTTGCCGAATTCGCAGGCAACCGCATCCGTGCTCGCGCTCACCCGATCATGCTCCGAGGGGTTCCAGTCCATCCTAAACCTCGCTCACACGACACTGCTCACCACACCAACGCTTCGGCAATTCCGGACAAGCGCAAGAGCCGGGGCCTGAGCCCCGACTCTCCTTAGTGCGCTCTGTTTCAGAGTCCGGACTTTGTCACCCCAACGAGAAGAGAGTCTCAGGAGAAGGTGAGTTCGCCGACCGGCGTATGTGCCGGAAAAGAGGCGTCGAGTGCCGTGGTGCCGCTACCGCCTTGCGTGATGGTCTCGATCGAGCCGTGGACCGTCAGGCTTGGGGTTTCGTACTCATGCTTTTCAACATTCTGTTCCATTTTACTCTCCGATACGGACTGGAAGCGGCCTGTCGATTGCCGGCAGCGATGTATTGCTGCACCGCAATAGCTGCATAGCAGCATTTATGAGTCAAGCCTGATTTACCCGCCGTTAATCAATTCTCGGTTGCGACCGCCTTCAATGGTGATCAAAATGCTTGCACCTGCACTCTAGCCGCGCATCCCAAGCGAATTCAACAATATATCCGTGGTGATTAATTAAGCATCTGATTTAATTACACTAAATTTTCTACTTGGAATGCCCGCCTTTTAGGCTCGAGCAAAGCCGCACGGAAATTGCTGCAGGCGTGCTGTCGGCCGATCCGATTCCGGCGACCCCTGTGCTGCGTTGCACAATTGTGCCGCTAAACGCTATGGTTGTGGTGAGGTCGGCTCCGAAGGAAAAACTGGACGCGGCAGCTTAATTTGGCGATGCTTTGCTTCGCACTTGCAATATAACGCGCCTCACAAAATTTTTGCGGAGATGCTGCAGCATATGGCCTTGCAGGAAGGGACCTTCGAGAGGTTGCGCGCCGCCGGCTGCGCCGACGAAGTGGCCTATGTGCAGGCGTGCCTGCGGCTGTTCTTCAACCCGGAGGCGAGCGCCAGCACTGCGCCTGCACCGGCTATCTCCGTTGCCGATGTCTGCGACATCGCGCGGCTGAACAAGGTCGCGACCTTTGTGCTGAAGGCGCTGTCGCGCCCACCCGTGGGCGAGACCCCGCCTGGGCTGCTCGAGTGGCTCGACACCTACCGCCGGCGCACGATCGCGATGAACTCGTCCGGCATCATGGACTCGATGGCCATCGACGAGGCGCTGCGCGACAGCAAGATCGATTTCGTCTTCCTGAAGGGACCGTTCCAGCAGCAACTGCTCTATGGCGACCATTTCATGAAGCCGTCCGGCGATGTCGACATATTGGTGTCGCCAGCCGGCTTCTTCAAAGCCCGCGATGCGCTGCGCTCGATCGGCTACGAGGTCGCCGGCAAGTCCCGCTCCGTCTGGTGGGTGCGGTTTTTGGGCGAACAGCATATGGTTCGCAGCCAGGGTCCTAAATTGTCCACCGTCGATCTCCACTATCGGCTGCAGCAGCCGGGATCGCCAAGCCCACGCGACACGGACGGCTTTCTGCGCCGCAAGCGCGCGCTTGCGATCGCCGGCTCCAGCGTACCTTTCATCTCGGGTTCCGACACCTTGCTCTTGTCCTGCATCAGTGTCGCCAAGGCGCTGTTCAACCGCGAGCCATGCGCGGGTTATGTCTGCGACATCAGGGCCGCGGCCAGCCGCCTAAGCGAGGCCGAGCAGCAGAATGTGCTCGACTACGCGGCCGAGCAGGGGCTGGCCGACACGCTGCTCCTGGGCTTGCGCGCCGCCGACGTGCTGCTTGGCGGCGCCGGCACGCTGCTCTCGGATCGGGCCACCAGGATCCTGTCACGCATCGGCAATGAAGACCTGTTCCACATGGTTATCGCGCCGTGGCTGTCGTCGCTGAGATGGCCGCAACGGCGCACCGTTTTGTGGGAACTATGCGGCCGCGAACCTGTCCGCTACCTGACCGAAGCAGGCTGGGCCGCGTCCGCCGACCTCAGCCGGCGGATCTTTGAGCGACCGGAAAGCCGGTGATGACGAGGGTCGTCAGACAGCAGGCAGAGAAAGTTCCGTCCCGATTCGCTGGCGATGGATCACGGGAGGATGAATCGGGATCCGGCGCCGTGCGCCGGAAGGGCGAGGGGCCTCGCAACAATTTATGCAATCGAAAGGCCACCCTATGTCCATGACAGAATCCCAGGTCTGCGTGATCATCGCGGCCCGCAACGCGGCCCGCACCATTCCCGCGGCCATCGCCTCGGCGCTGCGCGAGCCGGAGGTGGCGGAAGTCGTCGTCGTCGACGATGCCTCCACCGACGACACCGCAAAAGTCGCCACTGCCGCCGACGATGGCAGCGGCCGGCTGTCGGTTATCCGCCTCGACGTCAATCGCGGCCCTTCCTTCGCCCGCAACGCCGCCATTGCCGGCTCCAAATCGCCATTCATCAGCATTCTCGACGCCGACGACTTCTTCCTCGAGGGCCGGTTCCGCCAGCTGTTTGCCAGCACCGACTGGGATTTTGCCGCCGACAACATCATGCTGATCCGCGACGATACGGCGACCGATGTTTCCAAAATCGTCGCGCCGGCCTTTTCGGCGGATCCGGAGTTCCTCGACTTCGAGCGTTTCATCGAAGGCAACATTTCCAGGAGGCGCGTCCAGCGCGGCGAGCTCGGCTTTCTCAAGCCGGTCATTTCAAGGGCTTTCCTCGACAGGCATGAGCTGCGCTACGACGAAACCCTGCGTCTGGGCGAAGATTACGAACTCTATGCCCGTGCCTTTGCCCTCGGCGCGCGGTTCAAGGTCATCCGGTCCTGCGGCTACGGCGCGATCGTGCGCGCCGATTCGCTGAGTGGCCGGCACAAGACGCAGGATCTGAAGCGCCTGGCCGACGCCGATCTGGCGCTTCTCAAGATCGACAGCCTGCCGGAAGGCTCCAAGGCCGTTCTGCGCAAGCATGAGCGGCACGTGCGCGACAAATACCGGCTGCGCAATTTCCTCGATGTGAAGGCCGAGCGCGGCATGGCTTCTGCAGCCGCCTATGCGCTGGCCAGCCAGTCGAACCTCATTCCCATCGTTTGCGGTGTGGCCTCGGACAAGCTCGATGCGTTGTTTCGTCACGTAGGTTTGTCACCGAGACAGCAGCCGGTCCCGCCCTTGCGGTACCTGATGGCGGGGACCAGCACGTCCCCGAACAAGTAGGCCTCTCCAGTCCGCGGCAACGAGCACGGAAGCTGAAAAAAATGCCTTTCTGAAACTCGGAGGTTGCCTCCGCGTCCCGACGATGGCACTGTATGTTGCGGTGCAGCAATTTTGGAAGGCCAACCGGATGGCTTCAATTTTCGGCTTCAGGTCCAGGGACCCGGCCCGGGACAAGCAGACCGATCTGGCGCGTTTTGACCGTCTGGCAAAGTTGCTGGATCAGATCACGGCCGAGATCGCGGCTGAGAAAACCGGGCTGGAGAATCGCTATCGGTCGAAGTCCACCAACGCGGCCTTCCTGGTCGAGTCGATGGAGAATGGCTCGGCGTCGGCAAGCAGGATGTCTGAGATCGGCGAGTTGACGAAATCGATCCTGAACTGCGAACAACGCATCGCCGAATTGGTGCGCCAGACCAGCCGGATGAAGGAACTGCGTCATTCACTCGACGCGATTGTCGACGAGAATGCCTTGGGTCCTGATTCTCAGGCCGAAGACGTCAAATCCGCAGGCCGCTCCGGCTGAAGCCGGTAATACGAGGCACAAACGAGAAAGTTCGAGGGGACGGAGGATCGGGATCGGCCCGTTGGGATGTGGGCCAGTCGGTGACTTTGGGTTGGGGCGGAACAGCACAAAGGTGAATTGATATGAACGTAGATCCGAAGACGATCCCCATCATGGCCGTCGATGCCATGATTTCGGCGCAGCCAAATCGGCCGTTGCGTCTTCTGTCCGTTGGTGCGCTTCTGCTGGCGGCAGCCGCAGCTCTGTTCGGCGCCGCGCAGCCCTCCCGTGCCCAGGACGCCTCGCCGGAGATGAAAAGCGCGCCGTCCTTCGTCGACGATTTCAAGAGTTTCGATCGATCGCGCTGGTTTGTCTCCGACGGCTGGTCGAACGGCAACCATCAGAACTGCACCTGGTCGAAAAGCCTGGTCAAACTTTCCGACAACATGCTGACGCTCGGCTTCGAAAAGCGCAAATTGAAGGATCGCGAATTCGCCTGCGCCGAGATCCAGACCAAGCAGCGTTTTGGCTACGGAACCTATGAAGCGCGGATGAAGACGGACACCGGTTCCGGCCTCAACGCCGCTTTCTTCACCTATATCGGCCCCGCCGACAAACAGCCGTGGTACGAGATCGACTTCGAGGTCCTGACCAAGGACACCTCCAAGGTGCAGGTCAACAGCTACATCGCCGGCAAACCGAAGAACGAGAAGCTGGCCGAAGTCGAAGGCGGCACCGACAAGGGCTTCAACGACTACGCCTTCATCTGGGAAAAGGACCGGCTGCGCTGGTACGTCAACGGCAAGCTGGTCCAGGAAGTGACCAATCCCGAGCAATTGCCGACCCATTCGCAGAAGATATTCTTCAGCCTCTGGGGCAGCGACACGCTGACCAACTGGATGGGCGCTTTTTCGGATCCCGGCCGCCAGGTGTCGATGCAGGTGCAACGCGTCGCCTTCACCGCGCTCGGCCAGCCGTGCCAGTTTCCGGAATCGCTGGCATGTAGTGTAAGCAGCATAAAGTAGATCTGAACCGGCTCGGCCCATATCAGGCCAAAGGGCGTGAACAGGAATTAACCCGAATGAATTTGACGGTCTTTGGAATTGGCTATGTCGGTCTGGTGCAGGCCGCGGTGTTGGCGGAAGTCGGGCACCAGGTGGTGTGCGTCGATGTCGACGAAAAGAAAGTCGAAAGGCTCAACCAGGGCCTCGTGCCGATTTTCGAGCCGGGCCTGGAGGCTCTGGTCAAGGAGAACCACGCCGCCGGCCGCATTAAATTCACCACCGATGCCGCCGCCGCCGTTAAGCATGGCGAAATCCAGATGATCGCGGTCGGCACGCCACCCGGCGAGGACGGCTCGGCCGACCTCAAATATGTACTTGCGGTGGCCGAGACCATCGGCCGTGAGATGGACAGCCCCAAGATCGTGGTCGGCAAGTCGACCGTGCCGGTCGGCACCTGTGAAAAGGTCAAGGCCAAAATCGCCGAGACCCTGAAGGCGCGCGGCCGCCAGGATCTGGCTTTCGATGTCGCCTCCAATCCGGAATTCCTCAAGGAAGGCTCCGCCGTCGCCGACTGCATGAAGCCCGACCGCATCATCGTCGGTACCAACAGCGAGGACACCGAGGCGGTGATGCGCGAGCTTTATGCGCCGTTCAACCGCAACCACGAGAAGATGATCGTGATGGACGTGCGCAGCGCCGAATTCACGAAATACGCCGCCAATTGCATGCTGGCGACCAAGATTTCCTTCATGAACGAGATGGCCAATCTGGCCGAGCAGCTCGGCGCCGACATCGAGGAGGTGCGCAAGGGCATCGGCTCGGATCCGCGCATCGGCTACCACTTCATCTATCCCGGCCTCGGCTATGGCGGCTCGTGCTTCCCCAAGGATGTCCGCGCTTTGATCAAGACCGCCGAAGGCGTCAAGTTCGATGCCAAGCTGCTGCGCGCCGTCGAGGAGCGCAACAACGAGCAGAAATCCGTTCTGTTCGACAAGGTGCACCGCTATTTCAAGGGTAGCCTCAAAGGCAAGACCTTCGCGCTCTGGGGCCTCGCCTTCAAGCCCAACACCGACGACATGCGCGAGGCGCCGGCGCGCGTCCTGATGGAAGCGCTGTGGAAGGCCGGCGCCAAGGTGCAGGCCTATGATCCCGAGGCGATGCAGGAATGCCAGGCCATCTACGGCCTGCGCGACGATCTGCTTTTGTGCGGCACCAAGGAGGCAGCGTTGCGCGGCGCCGACGCGTTGCTGATCGCCACCGAGTGGAAGAGTTTCCGCGCCCCGTCCTTCGACGCGGTCAAGGATGCGCTGACCACGCCGGTCATTTTCGACGGCCGCAACCTCTACGATCCCAAGGTCATCGCCCGCCACGGCATCGAGTATTTCTCGATCGGCAGGATGGCCGCGTGAGGGCAGGGCGGCACAACGAGGAGCCAGGTTCATGAAAGTTCTGTTTGCAGGCGGCACCGGCTATACGCCGCAATTCAGCGGCGGCGTTCAGTCGAGCACCCACCACCTGGTCGAGCAATTACGTGAGAACGGTCACGAGGCATCCGTGCTGGCAGCGCTTTTCGGCGACGGCATGTTCGGCTTCAGGGCGCGCGCCAAGATGAAGCTCCTTCGTCAGCGCGCGGTCATCGACAATTTCCCGGGCTATCCGGTGGTGCGGGCGTGGTTTCCCTGGGAGGCGGCCGGCTTCGCCGTCGAAAAGTTGAGGCCGGATGTCGCGGTCGTGCAGTGCCACAATTCGGTTCCGATCGGCAAGGCGCTGCAGGCCAAAGGCGTGCCTGTCGTCGTCTACCTCAGGAACGTCGAATTCCACGAACTGGCCGGTGATCTGCGCGAACTGCATTCAGCGCTCTATATTGCCAATTCCGAGTTCACGGCGCGCACCTACAAGGCAAAATTCGATATCGATTCGACGGTCATCCCGCCGACCATCAATCCCGCGTTCTACAGCACACCGACGACCGGTGAATTTGTCACCCTCATCAATCCCTATGAGGAAAAAGGCTTCGATCTTGCAGTGCGCATTGCCGCCGCCTGTCCCGAGATCCCGTTCTTGTTCGTCGAAAGCTGGAAGCTCGACGACGATCATCGAGCCCGGATCGAAGCAACAATCTCTCCCCTCCAAAACGTCAAGCTGGAAGGCCGCACCAGCGACATGAAGACGGTCTACGGCCGCACGAAAATCCTGCTTGCGCCCAGCAAATGGGAAGAGGCCTGGGGCCGGGTGGCGTCGGAAGCGCATTGCAGCGGCATTCCTGTGGTCGGCTCGCGGCGCGGCGGGCTGCCGGAAGCGATCGGCTCCGGTGGCGTGGTGCTGGACTACGATGCCCCGCTCGCCGACTGGGTCGCAGCGGTCAGACGGCTGTGGAGCGACGAGGCCGAGTACAAGCGGCTGTCAGCGGCAGCACGTCAGTTTTCGGAGCGGCCGCAAATGAACCCGGACCGTCAGTTTGCCACGTTCATGGGCATGCTCGACAGCGCAAGGCGTCTCGGCCTGGAGCGCGCAGCCTAAACGCGTCGCGTTGGAATTCATCTGACACGCTGCGGCGCCGGGCGATGGCAGTCGCGCAAGGCTCCATGAGCCAGTTCCAGGCGTCGCGTGCCGATCCCTCCTGATCACTTTTGATTGCTGCAGTGCAATATTTTTGTGGCACCGCAACAATCAACGTGTATTCTGCCTGTCTACATTAGGGCTTGTGCGATATGGACCGCTTGGGGGTCCGGGCAAGCCCCAACCTTATGGGGCGGGTCATGCGCGTGGGCTTTGTCGTCGGCGAATTCCCCCTCCTTTCGGAAACCTTCGTCGCAGACCAGATGGCTGGGCTGCTGGCGCGGGGCTTCGACGTGGAGGTCGTATGCGACAGGACGAAAGGTGACGACCGAATCGACCGGCAAAGCGAGCCGATGGCGACGCTGCTCGCCAGAACTCAACATTGGTGGCGATGGGCCGCGGGACTCAGCAAATTTGTACGGCGGCTCCCGCCGCGCCTGCGATACAAGGCTTCGACCGCTCTTGATGCTGTTTTTGCACGCCGCCTGAACCGCTGTGACGTGATTGTCGCTCACTTCGGACAGAACGGCGAGAGAGCAGCCGCGCTGAAGAAATGGAAGGTCCTCAAACCACCGGTCATAACCATCTTTCACGGCGCGGACGTGGCGATCCCGGCGCGGCAGGCAGTGCTCTCGACGCAATACGCTGGACTGATCAAGCATGGGACCCTGAACCTGCCCGTCAACGATTACTTCCGCACGATGTTGCTGGAGGCCGGCCTGCCCCAGTCGAGCACGACGGTTCATCATATGGGAATTGATTCCCTCGAAATCGGCTATCGCTGGGAATCGTGGGAAGGCACCCAATTGGTCGTGACGACGGTTTGCCGCCTGGTCGAAAAGAAAGGCGTCGAGTTCGCCTTGCGCGCCCTGGCCTCCCTGAAGGCCTCCCATCCTGAGATAGACTGGCGCTACGACATTATCGGCGACGGCCCACTGCGGATGGATCTGGAGAAGCTGGCGCTGGAACTGGGTTTGACCGGGCGCGTGACATTCCTCGGCAGTCTCCCTCACGCGGAGGTGAAACAACGGCTTCGCAAGGCGCATCTCTTCCTGCTGCCGAGTATCACCGCCAGTGACGGCGATATGGAAGGCATTCCGGTCGCGCTCATGGAAGCGATGGCCGCCGGGTTGATTGCGGTGAGCACGTATCATTCCGGAATCCCGGAGCTCATCGAGGATCGTGAGACAGGGTTGCTTGCACCCGAGCGAGACGTTTCGCTGCTTGCCGGCAAGCTTGCCTGGGCCGCGGAGCATCCGGCGGAATGCGAGCGTATCGCGCTTGCCGCACGCCGCAAGGTCGAGGAGGACTTCAACGCAGATGCTCTGAACGAACGTTTTGCGCAGATCGTTATCCAACTGGCCGCGCAAGGCTTTGCACCTGAACCTGCCAGGCATGTCGGCGTTGCCGAGGGCTTGGCGGATCCTTCGTCTGCCGGCTGACACCGCCCTTGAGCGATTGATCGGCAGAGACGCCAAATCGAGGGAATCTTGCTACGCTGCACCAAAAATGTTGCAGTGCAGCAAGACCTGTACTAACGTCTGCGCGGGTGGGCCAAACAGCGGTCGAATTTCATGCTGCATGTCTTGTGCCTCGCGCACGACGTTTTCCGCCCGGCTGTCGTCAGGGGCACACCAGCTCCCCGCACGGGCGCATCCTGCCGATGAAGATTTGCTTCGTAGTCGACAAGTTTCCCTCATTGTCCGAGACTTTCGTTCTCGACCAGATAGCCGGGTGCCTTGAGCGCGGCATGGAAGTCGGTGTGGTTTGCAACGAGACGTCCTTCGGCAAGGACCGCAATATCGACGATCCGCGCTGGCAGGCGCTGCCAGGAAAGGTCGTATGCTGGTGGGGCGGTCTGGGTCGCTATCGCCCGCTGCTCAGGAAGTGGTCCGGCAGGTTCTGGGACAAGCTCTCGACGGCCATCGACATTGCTCACGCGCGAAAATTGCAGGGCGCCGACGTCATTGTCGCCCACTTTGGCAACAACGGCATGCGCGTGGCGCGCGCCATCAAGCGCGGCAGGATTTCCGCTCCTCTGGTGACGATATTTCACGGCCGCGATGTCGGCGAGCCGCTGCATGACAATACGCTCGCGCGCTACAAAATCGTGTTCGAAAAGGGCGTTCTTCAACTGCCGGTCAACGGCTTTTTCCGCGATGCCTTGATTGAGGTCGGTGCATCGCCGGAGCAGGTTGTGGTTCACCATATGGGGGTGCGGCCAAATGAGATCGACTACCAGTGGCGCTCGTGGGAGCAGGCGACGCTCTCTTTCATCTCGGTCTGCCGCCTGACCGAAAAGAAGGGCATCGAATATGCGCTTCGCGCGCTTGCCGGCCTGCCGCGCCGCGACTGGGTCTATTCGGTGATCGGCGGCGGAGAACTTCTTGAGGAGTTGAAGGCGATCGCTACAAATCTCGGCATCGCCGACAGGGTGAGTTTTCTTGGGTCCCGGCCGCACAGCGAAGTCAAGCAGCGTCTGCGCGATGCGCATGTGTTCCTGCTGCCCAGCGTCGGCGCGCGCGATGGCGATCTGGAAGGCATTCCGGTTTCGCTGATGGAAGCGATGGCCGCCGGCCTGACGGTGGTCAGCACATATCATTCCGGGATTCCCGAACTGATAGATGATCACAAGACAGGCTTTCTCGTGCCTGAGCGGGACGTTGCGGCGCTGACCGGCAAACTTGCCTGGATCGCTGAGAACCCGAAGCCGTGTGAAGAGATCGCCCTCGCTGCGCGCAAGAAGATCGAGGCGGAGTTCAACTCCGATCTGCTGAACCAACATTTCGTGGAGATCGCCATGCAGCTTGGCGAAACGAGGTCGCTTGCATGAACGCCAATCCGCCCCCCCAGTTCGGTCGTGTCGCCCTGCGCGGCGGGCTGGTTACCATCGGCGCCCAGGGCTTCAAGATGGCGATCCAGTTTCTCTCCGTCATCGTGCTCGCCCGTCTGCTCGTTCCCGAGGATTTCGGTCTGGTGGCTTCCGTCGGGCCGATCGTGGCCTTTGTCGGACTGCTTCAGAATCTGGGCCTGCAGCAGGCTGTGGTTCAGCGCAAGGACATCAGCAACCAGCAGCTCAACCAGGTGTTCTGGATCAGCGCGCTGGTCGGGCTGGGCAGTGCCGTGGTGGTGGCCGGCCTGGCGCCTGCCGTCGCCGCGTTCTACGGCGATCAACGCATGTCCGGCATCACCCTTGGCTCCGCCCTGCCGCTGCTTCTCGGCAGTCTGGCCGCGGTTCCGCTGGCGTTGATGAATCGCCACCTGCAGTTCGGCCAGCTCGCACTGAACGACGTGATAAGCGCCGCCGCCGGACTTCTGACCGCCGCGATCGCGGCCTATGCGGGGCTCGGCTACTGGTCGCTGGTCATCGGCCCGGCGGTTTCGGCGGTTGTCGCCCTGGCTGCCGCCTGGCGGGTGGCGCGATGGACGCCGTTGCGGCCGGACCTGAAAGTCGACGCCGACATATTGTCGTTCGGCGCCAACCTGACCGGCTTCAACCTTGCCAACTTCTTCTCGCGCAATCTCGACAACATTCTCATCGGAAAATATTCCGGTGCGATCGAGCTCGGCTATTACGACCGCGCCTACAAGCTCCTGCTGTTCCCGCTGCAGAACATCAACCAGCCGCTGACGCGGGTTATGGTGCCGCTGCTCAGCCGCATCCACGACGACAAGGCCCGCTTTCGCGATATCTACGTGCGCACCAACTGGATGCTGGCGGCCGTTACCATGCCGGGCATCGCCGCGCTGACGCTGACCTCCGATCAGATCGTCGGACTTCTCTTCGGTGCGGGCTGGGCGCCGGTCGCGCCGATCTTTGCCTGGCTGGGCATCGCCAGCCTCGTCCAGTCCGTTTCAAGCACGACGGGGTGGATATTCATCTGTCAGGGCAAGACGAAGACGATGTTCCACTGGGGCATCTACTCGTCGCTGACGACCGTCGCTGCCTTCCTCGTCGGCCTGCATTGGGGCGCCGTCGGCGTTGCCGCGGCCTATGCCATCAGCGGGTACGTGCTGCGCGTTCCCGTGCTCGCGGTACTGGTCCATCGCGTCGGTCCGGTGACCGCCACCGACTTCGTGCTCATGCAGGGGCTTTTCATCGCCTCGTCCCTGCTTGCCTGGTTCTTGTACCTGTGGTTGCCGGCGTCTCTAACCGGCCAGTCAGACCTGCTCGCGGTCTTTCTGGCGCTTGCCCTCAACTACGGCATCGGTCTCGTTTTCATGCTTGCCGTCCCGCAGTCGCGACGCGCTTTGTTCACCACCCTGTCCAACGCCGCGCGCAACATCCGCTGAGCGACTACCGATCAGCGACGCCAGCAGGTTTGTGGCCGACATTGCCGAAGCGTGTTCCTCAAGCACGGCCTGAAGGCTTGTCTTGCGATAGCGGTCGAGATTTCCCGCAAACCGGCCGAGCTTTTCGCGCGCCTCTGCGGGCGTCACGGTGTCGATGTCGAGCAGCACATCGTCGACACCTATGCGCTTGGCCACTTCCTTGGTCTTGAACTCATAGGCGATCGGCAGCACCGGCGTGCCGACGCAAAGCGACATGATCATCATGTGCATGCGCGTCGCGACGACGAAGTCGAAGCCCTTCACCAGCGCCATCAACTGGTCCGGCGTGTGGAACGCTGCGTCGACGGTCACATGCCTGGCGATCTCAGGATCGAGCTCGGCGACGATCGCCCGCGCGGTCTTGGAATCGTCATGGGCATATTCCGGCACGCCCTGACACGTGGAGACAAAGGTCACCTCCTTGCCAAGGTCCCTGACAAGAATTGTGGCGATCTCGCTGATCGAATCGAGATAGCGGCGCATGCCGCCTTCACCGTCGCTGACGTAGTTCCAGTGGCGTACGGAAATGGCGACGCGGCCAGTGGGCGCCGGCGGCTGGCTGGAAGCGAGTGACTTGCCGATCCTATCGGTATCGGCCAGGGCGAATACGGCATCGGCCACCACGTGGCACTTGCCGAGATCCTTCACCAGATCCTGGATATGGGTCCGCGACCGTTCATCGCGCAGCAGGATGAGCGGGCTGCGGTCAAAGATCGGGCCAAGCTCCTGGCGGTTGTAACTTTTGTTGAACGGGCCGAGGGATTGCGTGAAGAAGACCGGATCCTTGCCAAATAGGGCATCAAGCCGGAACTGATTGAGGCGTCGTTCGAGATTGTAGTTCTCGACGAGATAGGTTCCCCCTGTCGTGACCACCATGTCCGCGTCGGCGTAAATGTTGAGACCGCGCCGGTCGCCCTGGCTGAAAAAAGTGCCAAGCGCGCTGCTGGTGCCAAACCAACGCAGGGCCTGGAGAACGAGCCGATTGTAGATCGGCTTGAACCGGTCCTTCAGCCCGCTGCCATTCTTGTATCGGAACAGGGATTCCGACAGCAGCTTGTGAAATTCCAGGTCCGGATAATCCTTCTTCGGATAGAGCCTTTCTGCAACCTCGGGCTGGCTGTCGAACACGGCGAACCGCAAATTGCCCGGCACGATCGTCTTGAGAATGTGGCGGATCGCCAGCAGAATCGCCGCATCCCCGGTATTCAGGCAGACTGTGTTTTCGACGACGATCTTCATGGAATTACCTCATTGCGTCAGCAAATCCCGCGGCCAGGCCAGCGGTGCTCAAGACGGGCGTAGTGACCGAAAATGCTGCACGCCAGGACAATCCCGATGCGGTCCGCGTCACGATTTAGGGCGTTGCACCGGGCTGATGGCCAACGCACGGCTCGAGCGGCACTCAAGCAAGTCCGAGATTAGCGGATCAATTTTGCACTGCAACAAAAAAACGTGCACTCATTGCTACGCCGCACCGAAAATGTTGCGATGCAGCATTAATTCGCACCGGCACGACCAACCATCTGCTCGATATTCGACATAAGCAGCTTTCGCTGCCGGTTTCTTGCCCTCACGGGGCGATATCGCTTCGCCTGTAACCGTGAAGTGTCATGACCAATCTGTCCGAAGCAGCCATTGGCTCCCATTTGCCGGCCCAGCGTGTGTCCATGACAGCGCCTGCCGCAACCCAAAGGTCGAAGTATGGCTTCATGGGATGGTTCGGAAAGGCGCCGCTGTTGGTGTCGGCCGGCGTAACCACAGCAGCTTCCTTCCCGTCGATGAAGAAGGCAACGCGTTTCCCGGCCTCATACTCTATGCCAAGGCGGTATCGCTTGCCCGACAGATCCCCAAGCAGGATCCATTTTACCCAAACGCTCTTGTGCTGGTTGTCGACGTCCGCCCAGACGGTGAGCTGCAACCCTTTCGTGCCGACGATCTCAAAATCGATTTCCTCATGGGCTTTGTCGTTGAATGTCCAAAGCGGCGCTGCGATCAACCCAGGCTTCATCGTCGGGAGCGTTACGTCCACTTCCCACCTTGCCGATGAAAAATCGGATTTGCCACCGGATATCACCTCCGCGGACGCTTTCTCGCTGACGCTAAGCTGGAGTGCGCCGTCGACGATTTTGACGTTCGCGGCCTTCCAGTCATAGCCTCCGAGCTTGGGCTCGCTCCATTGCGACGGCACGAAGGGATTGGTGTATTTCCAGAGCTGGAGCTTGACCGCCGACCAGTCGGGAAGCTTGTCGAGGGCAGCGTCCCCAGCTCCTGCCACAACGCTCTCCGCCAGCGCCTGTCCAGCAACCGACTGCACTGCCGTGGAGGCAGCCAGAAACACCAGGAGTTTTCTGCGTGTGCAATTCATGCGTGGCCTCCGTTGGCGCCTTTAACCTTTCGGCGGCGACTTCAAGCCGGCCGTTTGATGCGGCTTTTCGACGTGTAACAGCTTACGTGCCACCTTGATGATTGAGCCTTGCACCAAGGATATGGCAATTTTTCGCCGCACTGCATCAAAAATGTTGCAAAGCAGCAAATTCGCTCTCCCTTGCCACACCGTCCGGGAATAAGCCGCCCCCTTCCGATCGGTGGGCCAATGCGCAACAGCAAAGCAACCGCGGTCGCTACTTTCGGAACGGTGCCCAGGTGCTCAAGCCGCGGAGGCGGTCGGGATGCGGTGGGGTTGCTCCGGTGCATTTTCATTAGGCACAAACGGCGGTGATACGGACGGCAAGGATTCAGCCGGCAAGGATTGCGGAGAGGAAACGTCAAGAGCCGGATCGAGTTGCGCCGGATCCGTCGCGCGCTCCAGCGCAACACGATCGTAAAGCGCATCGAGAAATGCGCCTGCGGGTTCGGCCGCAAACATGGTTTCCGCCGTCCTGCGGGCTTGGCGCCGTAGCGGCGCCATCAGTCCGGGGTGGCCGATATAGGTCTTCAACCGGTCAATGGCCAAGCAGGCAAGGCGCTCGACTTCATCGCGGAAATATTGGGCAAAATTCGCGTCGCCGCGGAAGTCGTATCCCGGGTTCCACCAATCACCGACCTCGTTCAGCTTCACGGGCAATGAAATCCCGTTGACGCCGTCCTCGAGGAATTCCGGCAGAGCGCAGACCCCCGTCCCAAGAACCGGAGTGTGCTCGGACATCGATTCCAGTGCAGAGTACCCGAACGTATCGCCGAACGTGGCGAGGATGCCGAAATGCGAATTGCGCAGCAATTTTCGCACCGCCTGGTTTGGCAGCACCCCGTGATGTTGGACATTCTTCAGTCCGAGCAGTTTGAGATAGGGGTCGAAGAACCCTGGAGCTGTCGGGTCTGTCCATATCGGACCGCCGACCTGGAGACTGGAAACGATGTTCACCCGGATTGGCAAATTCTGCTCCAACGCCTTTTCCGCGATTTTGACCGCAACACATCCGCCCTTGCGGCCGAAATGAGCACCGACGAATGTCAGCACCAGTTCCGCTGCAGTGTCTTGGGACATCGCATCCTCAACCGCGGGCACGACGATATTCGGGTGACGAACCATCAGCTTTGCGGTCAGGAGGTCCAGCTGCGGATTTCCGGCATGCTGGGCCAGAAAACATCTGCGGGCAAAATGCGATAAGGCGATAATGCGGCGGCAGCCGGGGGTCGTGATCCGCGAGACCAGATATCGCGCCATAAGCCCGCGTTTGCGAAGCGCGAACTGCCGCGGCAAATGGGATTCGAATGACATGATGTACTTCGAGGAATTGACAGGTATCCGGTTGAACGCATGCACCATGTCAACGGACAGAGCAGGTTCGATCAGCGTCACACCTTCCAGCTTCGACGAGACCAGGTTGAACGGCAGAAATCGCTGTCGCAGGATCGTATGTCGGGACGCTCGCGGCGTAACGAAACTGGTCGGATACTTGTCGTCATAGACGGCAATACGAAGAGACTTGCCCATGCAGCACCCACCCGTATTTAAACAGTTGGCATCAGGGGTCTTCGCAAGCTATTCCAAAAGTGCAGCTGAGCTGCCGTGCATTCATCATCCCGCACTGCAGCAGAATGCCGCGCGGATCCCCTGGCCAATTCAAAACCCCAACTTCCCTAGGGTGAATTCAACATCATTTTTTGTTGCGGTGCAACACAATATTAGCAATTGGTTTACCACGATCACCGGCATCGGAGTTTTGATGGTCGGCGTGATCGGGTCGCGATTTTGCCGCGCACAGGGCAAAATTGCCCGAAACTGCCGGCTCCGCATGTCGTACCACTTTCTGCGGCTCACCTGTGTTGCCACTTTTTGCGCGCTACCGACTTCCGGCGATATATTTGTGCGGCGCGGTAGAGGTCGCTAATTTTGCTACGGTGCACCAAAAATGTTGCGATGCAGCAAAAGCTGCGTTAGCATTCCTTTGGGTGGGCCAACAGCGGTCGAGTTTTCATGCTGCATGTCTTGTACCTTGTGCACGACGTTTCCGACCCGGCCGTGCGCCGGCGGATCATAATGCTCAGGGCAGGCGGCGCGCGGGTCACATTGGCCGGCTTCCGTCGGACCACAAATGCTGTTCTCGACGTCGAGGGGCTGCAGCCGATCGACCTTGGCGCGACGCGTGACGGCCGATTCGGCCAGCGCATGGCAGCGGTCGCCAAGGCGGCGCTGTCGATAGGCTCGAAGCTTGGGGCGATGTCGAAGCCCGATCTCATCATCGCGCGCAATCTGGAAATGCTGGCGCTGGCCAGACGTGCCAAGGCAGCCTTTCGCGGCGGCGTGCCGATTGTCTACGAATGCCTCGACATCCACCGCCTGGTGCTGCGCAACGACATGCTGGGCCGGGCGCTGCGCACTGCGGAACGCTATCTCGCCCGCGACGTAAAGCTTCTGGTGACCAGCTCGCCGGCCTTCATCGCCAATTATTTCAAGCCGTTCGGGCAAGTCGCGGCGCCGGTGGAGCTGGTTGAAAACAAATACTTCGAAACCGCGCCGATCTCGACGGACGACCGCTTGAAGGCGGAAAACCCTGTCGCGCCACCTTGGCGCATCGGCTGGTTCGGTGCGCTTCGCTGCCGCCGCTCGCTGGAGCTGCTGGCCGATTTCACGCGCCGCCAGGGCGGGCGCTTCGAGGTCGTCCTGCGGGGCCGTCCGGCACTCTCTGAATTCCCGGATTTCCACGCTTTTGTCGAAGCCGAGCCCTATCTCTCTTTCCGTGGCCCCTACCGTAACCCGGAAGACATGGCGGCGATTTACGGCGAAGTGCATTTCTCCTGGGCCATCGACTTCTTCGAGGAAGGGCAGAATTCGGAATGGCTGCTGCCCAATCGCCTCTATGAGGGCTGCCGCTTCGGCGCGGTGCCGATCTCGATGGGCAACACCGAGACCGGGCGGTTCCTGAACCAGCAGGACATTGGCATCCTGCTGTCCGACGCCACGCCGCAGACGCTGGAAACTGCGCTCGGCCGCATGGACCAGGAGCGTTTCGGCAAGGCCAAGGCGCGCGTGCTGGCCCGCAATCCGAGGACATGGAGCTACGACCACAGCGACTGCCGCGCCTTTGTCGACCGGCTGCGCGGCCTGGCGGTTTCACCCGGCTCCTTCGTCACCGAGGCACTGGCTTAGGGATGGCTGGCGATGGGAAAAGAGCAGAGCATGGGAAGACACCGATGACGCAAACTGGAGTGCTTCCGCCAAGCCTGATCGTTATCCCGTGCCTGAACGAGGCGGCGCATATCGGGGCGCTGCTCGAGCAACTGAGGCCAGCCTCGCTAAGGCTCGGCGCTCGCATCGTCGTTGCCGACGGCGGCAGCACCGACGGCACTTTGGCCATTGTCGAGGCGGTTGCGGCGAAGGACTCCCAGGTCATCCTCCTGCACAACCCAAAGCGCATCCAGAGCGCCGCGATCAACCTCGCCGTCGCCAGCTACGGCGCCAGCGCCGAATATCTGATCCGCATCGACGCCCATGGCGGCTATCCCGCCGATTATTGCGACCGGCTGGTCGAGGAGGCGCTGGCCACATCTGCCGATTCGGTCGTCGTCTCGATGCTGACCAGCGGCAGCGGCGTGGTGCAGAAAGCGGTCGCGGCGGCGCAGAATTCCAAATTGGGCACTGGCGGCTCCAAGCACAGGCACCTCTCGGCCGGCGAATGGGTCGATCACGGCCATCACGCGCTGATCCGGATTTCAGCCTTCACCGCGGTCGGTGGCTATGACGAGACCTTCAGCCACAATGAGGATGCCGAGCTCGACTACCGGCTGCGCCAGGCCGGTTACCGCATCTGGATGAGCGGCAAGACGCAGATGGTCTACTATCCGCGTTCCTCGCTGAAGGGCCTGTATTTCCAATATCTCGGCTATGGCCGCGGCCGCGCCAAGAATGTGCTCAAGCATCGCATGATCCCAAAGGTACGGCAGATGATCCCGCTTCTGGTGGCGCCTGTCGTTCTTCTCGCGGCATTTTCCTTCATCCACTGGCTGGCGGCGGTGCCGCTGCTGGTCTGGGGCTCGGTGTGTCTCGGCTATGGCGTGTGGACCGCGATTGCCCAGCGCAACCCCAACAATGTGCTGACCGGCATTTCGGCGATGGTCATGCATTTCGGCTGGTCGGTCGGGTTTTGGCTGCAACTGCTCGGGGCGGGATCGCAGCGCAAGGTGGCGTCATGAGCATGGCCTCGAGGGATCGCCGCATCGATATTTGCGTCTGCACGTTTCGCCGGCCGGAACTGGCCGACACGCTGCGCTCGCTCGCTGCCATGAACATGCCTGCCGGCTTCGGCATCGGCGTCATCGTTGCAGACAATGACGACGAGCCGACTGCCGAGTCGCTGGTGACCGAGCTGGCGCGGGAATTGAAGCTGCTGGTCCGCTACCGGCACGCCCCGGCACGCAACATCTCGGTCGCCCGCAACGCCTGTCTTGACACCAGCACGGCGGATTTTGTCGCCTTCATCGACGATGATGAGACCGCCTCCGCGCAATGGCTTGCCGAGCTGGTCGCCACCGCCGAGACGAGCGGCGCCGAGGCCGTGCTCGGTCCGGTGCGGGCGCTCTACCGCGCGGACGCGCCGGACTGGATGCGCAAGGGCGATTTCCATTCGACCTTGCCGGTCTGGGTGCAGGGCGAAATCCGCACCGGCTACACCTGCAACGTGCTGCTCAGAATGGGCGCCGACAGCCTGCGCGACCGGCGTTTTAGCCTGGCGCGCGGCCAAAGCGGCGGCGAGGACACTGAATTCTTCGATCGCATGGTCAGGGACGGTGGCCGCATCGCCTTCGCGCCGGAAGCATGGGTCGAGGAAGTAGTGCCTTCCGCCCGTGCCGCGTTCGACTGGCTGCGCCGCCGCCGCTTCCGCTTCGGCCAGACACATGGCCACCTCATCGGCCAAAATGCCGGTGCTGCCAGACGCGTAAAGGACGTCGGACTTGCCTCGGCCAAGGCAGCCTACTGTTTCGGCATGGCGGCTCTCACCGCGATCAGCCCGGTTCGCCGCAACCGCAGCGTGCTGCGCGGCATCATGCATGTCGGCGTCGTCAGCGGCCTGGTCGGTATCAGCGAGATCCGCCAATACGGCCTGCCATCCCCGCAGCAAGGAGGCAAGCGTGCAGCCTGACGTCTCCTTTGTCATCGCCGCCTACAATGCCGCGGCCACGCTTGACCGGGCGATCGTCAGCGCCATGGCCCAGCGCGATGTGAGCGTCGAAATCATCGTCGTCGACGACCAGTCGCGCGACAACACGCTCGACGTCGCAAGAGCCTACCCGCAGGACACCGTCCGCGTCGTCGCATTGCCCGCAAACCGCGGACCGGGCGGCGCCAGGAATGCCGGGCTCGAGCTGGCTTCCGGCCGCTGGGTCGCGGTGCTCGATTCAGACGATGCCGTCCTTCCCGGGCGGCTTTCCGCCATGATCGCGCGGGCGGAAAAGGCAGGCGCTGTGATCGCCGTCGACAACCTCCAGGTGGTGCGCGAGGACGGCGTTGCCGAAGCGACGATGTTCCCCGCCGAATATCTGGAAGGCCTGCGTGAAATCACGCTCGCCGACTACATCGCCGGCAACATCGTTTTCGAATCCACGTTCAATCTTGGCTATCTCAAGCCGATCTTCCAGCGCCGCTTCCTGACCGAAAACAGGCTCCGCTATGATGAAAATCTGAGCATCGGCGAGGATTACATCCTGCTCGCCAACGCGCTTGCCAAGGGCGGCAAATGCGTGGTCGAGCCGACGACCGGCTATATCTACCACATCCGCACAGGCTCGATCTCGCGTGTGCTCGAACTTCACCATGTCGAGGCGATGCGCAAGGCCGATGCGGTCTTCGCCGAGACCAATTCCATGGACGCGGCTGCCGCGGCCGCCTTCGCCAGGCGCGCCCGCAGCCTGCGCAAGGCGGCATCGTTCCTGTCGCTGGTCCAGCACATCAAGGCGCGCTCGCCGTTGAAGGCGATACGCACCGCGCTAAGTGATCCGGCAGCTGTCAGGCATATGTCGATGCCGATCGCCGTCCGGCTGCGGAGGGTGGCGGCACAGTTTGCCGTGGGGGCGGGGAGATGAAGCATGCGGGCCAGAGCATGATCCCGAAAAGTGGGAACCGGTTTTCTCGGACAAAACGGTTCCCGTTTTGCCCAGAGATCATGCTCCGACAATGAATCGGCCGGCGATAGGTAGAAATCTTTTCTCTCAGAAGGAATACCAGATGCAGAAAGTCAGGAAGGCAGTCATCCCGGTGGCGGGGCTCGGAACACGGTTCCTGCCGGCGACCAAATCGATGCCCAAAGAAATGCTGCCCGTGGTCGACCGGCCCGTCGTCCAATATGCCGTGGACGAAGCTTTCGAAGCCGGGATCGAGCACATTGTGTTCGTCACCGGCCGCAACAAGGCTGTCATCGAGGACTATTTCGACCTGCATCCTGAGCTGATCGGAACGCTTGAGCAGACCGGCAAGAAGACCCAGCTGGAGGCGCTCGAAAGCATGCTGCCGGTGGCCGGCGCGACCAGCTTCATCCGCCAGCAGTCGCCGCAGGGCCTCGGCCATGCGGTGTGGTGCGCGCGCGAAGTCATCGGCGACGAGCCGTTTGCGCTCCTGCTTCCCGACATGGTGTCGTTCGGCAGCCGCGGCTGCCTGGCCGAAACCGTCGATCTCTATCAGCAGACCGGCGGCAACGTCATCGCCGTTGAACGCTGCGACCCGTCTGAGACCAGCAAATACGGCATTGTCGGCCGGGGCGCTGAAGCCGGCGGCGGCTTCGAGGTGACGGCGATGGTGGAAAAGCCGGCGCCGGCCAACGCGCCGTCGAATTACTACATCAACGGCCGCTACATCCTGCAGCCCGAGATATTCTCACTGCTCGGCAACCAGCAGCGCGGCGCCGGCAACGAAATCCAGCTTACCGACGCCATGGTCCGCCTGTCGAAAAGCCAGTCTTTCTACGCCCAGCCCTTCAACGGCCGCATGTTCGACTGCGGCTCCAAGGAAGGCTTCATAGAGGCCACCATCGCCTTCGCGCTGGCGCGCGACGACATGAAGGGGCCGGTGCTGGAAATGCTGCAGGCGTTCGTGCGGTCGCATGAGCGTCAGGAAGTGGCCGCATAATGCCCATCTTTCGAGGGCATATGCGTTTGGACGATGGCGCAGCCCATGCTTGCGCGCCTGGCCCTTCAGACCCGGCGTCGGATGGCACGAAGCTTGCGTTGCATATCTCGCCCCCGATCTCCGCAGCTTCGGGCGAGAAGCCCGTCTCGCTCCGGCGCCTGTAACCTAGAATTGGACCGAAGATGAATTATGCCAGCTTTCCTCTCGACAAGAGGATGCCATTGCCCAACACCGATCAGGAAAAGGGTGAAGATTTCATCGACGTCGAGCGCCTGCTTGGCATGGCGGCGCGGCAGGTCAAGGTGGTGGCGGTCTGCGCCATCATCGGCCTGTTCATGGGCGTGCTTTATCTGCAGACCACGCCCAAGCAATACATGTCGGTCGCCAGCGTGCTGATCGACGAAGGCCTGAACAAGGTGGTCGACGACATCTCGGCTACATCCGTCACCATGCAGACCGACGCCGCCCTTCTCAGCCAGATCGAAATCATCAACTCGGCGCGGCTGGCCTCAGTGGTGGTCGACAAGCTGAAGCTTGACCAGAACGCAGAGTTCATGAACCCGCCGCAATCGGCCCTGGCCAAGGGCATCGGCTTCGTGCGCGGCGTGGTCGGCTATTTCCGCTCAAGTTCCGCCGACCAGATTCCCGGCATGGAAAATGTCGATGAAGCGACGCGCCAGGCGATGATGCAGACGGCGCGCCATGACTATGCCGTGCTGAAGCTGCAGAGCGAGGTGCTGGCACAGCGCACCGGCCGCAGCTATGTGATTGCCATCGGTTACCAATCGACAAATCCGGCGCTGGCCACCGCCATCACCAAGGCCTATGCCGACGCCTATCTCGCCGACCAGCTCAACGCCAGCTTCGACGCCACCGAGCGCGCGGCGGTCTGGCTGCAGGGCCGGCTGACCGAACTTCGGCAAAACTCGCAGGCAGCGGCGCTCGCGGTCGAGAAGTTCAGGTCCGAGCACGGCCTGGCCGCCAACAGTGACGGCCAGCTGATCAGCGACAAGCAGATCGCCGACCTCACCGCCCAGCTGATCGTCGCGCAGGCCGATACGGCGCGCGCCGGCGCCCGCTACCAGCAATACAAGGCTATCGTCGAAAGCGGTTCCGACAACGCCTTCAACGATTCCGCCATATCGAGCGACCAGCCGGCGAGCTCGGTCATTGCAACGCTCAAGACCCGGTATCTCACGGTCGCCAAGCGGCTGCAGGACGTGACGGCCAATTTCGGCGCCGAGCATCCGCAAGCCGTGGCGCTGGCCAAGGAGAAGGCCGATCTGTCGACACAGATTTTCGGCGAGTTGAAGCAGCTGACCGAAAGCTATCGCAACGAATATGAAGTGGCTCTGTCGCGCGAGACGGCGTTGAGGCAGAAGATCGCCGACGCCGCCGGCAAGAGCTCCGTCGACAACCAGAGCCAAGTCAAGCTGCGCGAACTCGACCAGCAGGCGCAGGCGCTGACCACGCTCTACCAGACTTTCCTCGGCCGCTATGAGGAAGCCTCGCAGCAGCAGTCCTTCCCGGTCGGCAAGGTCCGCATCATCTCGGATGCGTCAGCACCGCTTTCCGCCTCGAGCCCGCGCACCTCCAGGGTGCTGGCGCTCGCGCTGGTGCTTGGCGTGCTGCTCGGCGCCGGCTTTGGCGGCCTGAACGAGTTCAACGAGCGGTTCTTCAGGACCGGCGAGGACGTTCGCGATCGCGTCGGCCTCAAATTCCTGGGTTATCTGCCGACGATCGGCGGCAGGCTGAGCAAGGATGCCGATGACGGTGCGGCGGATGCCAAAGGCACCAACACCTTGTCGGCGGCCGAGAAACGCGCGCGCATGCGGGTGAGCGTTGATGCGCCGGCCTCGATGTTTTCCGAAACGCTGCGCAACGCCAAGATCGCCTTCGACGTCGTCATGGAAGGGCAAGGCAGCCGGGTCATCGGCGTGATCTCGATCCTGCCTGGCGAGGGCAAGTCGACGGTCGCCGCCAATCTGGCCGGATTGCTTGCCGCCAACGGCTCGAAAACCCTTTTGATCGACGCCGATCTGCGCAATCCGGGCCTCAGCCGCAACCTCGGCATGGAGGCCGAGCAAGGGCTGATGGAAGCCGTGGTCAACGGCCAGACGTGGCAGTCGGTCGGCAAGGTCGACCGCCAGACCAAACTGGCGATCATCCCGGCCGTGCTGCGCGGCCAGTTCTCGCACACCAGCGAGCTGCTTTCGTCCGCCGGCATGCGGCGCTTCATCGACAACGCCAAGGAGACGTTCGAGTACATCGTCGTCGACCTCCCGCCGCTCGGCCCCGTGGTCGACGCCAAGGCCTTCGCGCCGCTGGTCGACGGTTTCGTGCTGGTCGCCGAATGGGGCCGCACACCGCGCGCCATGGTACGCTCGCTGCTGGAACAGGAGCCCTATGTTGCCAACAAGATCGTCGGCGCCGTGCTCAACAAGGTCGACCTGAAGAAGCTGGCGAAATACGGCTCGCTCGGCGGCTCGGAGAAGTTCTTCGATCGCTATTCGACCTATTATCTCGAAAAGTCGGATCTGCGCGCCAAGACGGCGGCGTGAAGTCGTTGTAGCAGCTCAGCGTCAAACGCTGGGCTGCTTTGATCTCTTGCTCGCGGAATAGGGCAAGACGCCGGCGCCGGCGGTATGGCGCTGCTGGCCGGCGGGTCGGGGTAATATTGCGACCCAGTCGAACATTTCGAACGGACCGGTCACATCGAGCATATCGACATGATCGTAAACCGGAATGCCGCTTCTCATCCTCGCGCTCCTGGCAAGCCGCATTCAACTGTCAGGAAAAGATCAGCTTGCCGAATTTGCCGGCGATCCTGACGGCGGTCAGCCGGCCGGTGTGAAAGGCGCCGGTGTCGATGTCGAGCCTTCGTCCGTCGAGCCGGGGGATGTCGACCGGCGTGTGCCCGTGCACAACAAAGCGGTCGAGCAGATAGGCGGCATCGAAGAACTCGTCGCGGATGTTGAGCAGATCCTGCTCGTCTTGCGCGACAAGGTCGATGCCCGGCCTGATGCCGGCATGGACGAACACGAATTTCTCCGAACAGAGCAACACCGGCAGGCTACGCAGGAAGTCGATATGATCGACGGGGATGACCTCCCTTATGCGCCTGTCGACCTCGTCGCTGGATGCGTAGAGGCTGCTGAGTCGCTCCGGGTCGACGCCGTAGGAAAACAGCGTCTCGCGGCCGCCGATCGCCAGCCAGCTGTCCCGCGACAGATAGCCGTCGAGATAGTTCAGCATCGCCACTTCATGGTTTCCCGCCAGACAGACGCGCAAAAACCCTTTCGGCGGCGGCGCCAGCAGATGATCTAGCACGCGCGCCGATTGCGGCCCGCGATCGATATAGTCGCCAAGCATGACGATGATCTTGCGCCCGCGAAATTGCAGCCCGTCGAGCGCGATCTTCTCCTCCAGCGACAGCAATTCCTTGTAGCAGCCATGCACGTCGCCGATCGCGTAGACGACGGTATCCTCCATATCCATTTCCAGGCGCTCGCGCGGCGCCGGTCGAGGGGGTCTGGATCGCTGAAACAAGGCCACTGGGCTCGATGCCTGCCAAAAATCGGGTTTCGTTTCCACTGGCGCGCCTTTGTGACGCGCCAGAAATCCGTGGATACATGGCAGGCGTTGGAAATTCCATAACGGCGGCTGCTTTCGCCACGAGCCTCAAGGCCTGGCGATCAGACCGCCTTGTGGTCGAGCAGCAGCCGGATCCGTGACTCAGCCGATCGCCACCACGCCTCTGTGCCGGCTCGGCCCCCGCAGCGCGAGTGGTCAGATTCCGATGCCGCGCGCCTTGAGCGCCGCGGTGATCTCGTCGAGGATGACGGGATCGTCGATGGTCGCCGGCATCGTCCATTCTTCCTTGTCGGCGATCTTCTGCATGGTGCCGCGCAGGATCTTGCCGGAGCGCGTCTTGGGCAGCCGCTTGATCGTCACCACCGTCTTGAAGGCGGCGACCGGACCGATCCGCTCGCGCACCAGCCCCACCACCTCGCTTTCGATGGCAGCGGCATCGCGGGCGACGCCGGCATTGAGCACGACGAAGCCGAGCGGCACTTGGCCTTTCATGGCGTCGGCGATGCCGATGACAGCGCATTCGGCGACATCGGGATGCGCCGAAAGCACCTCTTCCATGGCGCCGGTCGACAGCCGGTGGCCGGCGACATTGATGATGTCGTCGGTGCGCGCCATAACATAAAGATAGCCGTCCTCGTCGATCATGCCGGCGTCGGCGGTCTTGTAGTAGCCGGGGAACTCCTCAAGATAGGCCTGCCGGAAGCGGGCGTCGGCGTTCCACAGCGTCGGCAGGCAGCCGGCCGGCAGCGGCAGTTTCACCACCACATTCCCGAGCGTCCCGCGCGGCACTTCATGGCCGGCATCGTCGAGCACCCGGATGTCGTAGCCCGGCATCGGCACGCCGGGCGAGCCGTATTTCACCGGCAGCAGGCCGAGGCCCGCCGGATTGATGGTCATTGGCGATCCCGTCTCGGTCTGCCACCAATGGTCGACCACCGGCACATTGAGTTTCTGTTCCGCCCATTTGATGGTTTCGGGGTCGGCGCGCTCGCCGGCGAGGAACAGCGTGCGGAACTTCGACAAATCGTATTTCGCAACGAACTCGCCCTTGGGGTCCTGCCCCTTGATGGCGCGGAAGGCGGTCGGCGCGGTAAACAGCGCGACGACCCCATGCTCGGCAATTACTCGCCAATAAGTGCCGGCATCGGGCGTGCCGATCGGCTTGCCCTCGAACAGCACGCTTGTCGCGCCATGCAGCAGCGGCCCGTAGACGATGTAGGAGTGGCCGACCACCCAGCCGACATCGGATGCCGCCCAGAACACCTCGCCCGGTTTGACGCCGAACTCGTTTTCCATCGTCCATTTCAGCGCGACCATGTGGCCGCCATTGTCGCGCACGATGCCCTTTGGCTGGCCGGTCGTACCGGAAGTGTAAATGATGTAGAGCGGGTCGGTGGCGAGCACCGGAACGCAGTCGACATTGGCGCCTGCCGCGCGCTCGCGCGCAACCGCGTCGGCAAAATCGATGTCGTAATGCTCCTTCAGATCGCAGCGCAGCTGGTCGCGCTGCAGGATCAGGCAGGCGTCCGGCTTGTGACGCGACATCTCGATCGCCTTGTCGAGCAGCGGCTTGTAGGCAACGACGCGTCCGGGCTCCAGGCCGCAGGACGCCGAAATGATCAGCTTCGGCTTGGCATCGTCGATGCGGGTGGCAAGCTCGTGCGAGGCAAAGCCGCCGAACACCACCGAATGCACCGCTCCGATGCGGGCGCAGGCGAGCATGGCGATCGCCGCCTCGGCCACCATCGGCATGTAGATGATGACGCGGTCGCCCTTGACGATGCCGCGGTTCTTCAGCACCGACGTCAGCGCCACCACTTCGCGCTTCAGCTCGGCATAGGTGAATTTCTTGACCGTGCCGGTGATGGCGCTGTCATGGATCAGCGCGATCTGGTCGGCACGGCCGCCGGCGACATGGCGGTCGATGGCGTTGTAGCAGGTGTTGCAGGTGGCGCCGTTGAACCAGCGCCCGTAAACGCCCGCACTGGCATCGAACACGCTGGTCCACGGCGAATACCAGTCGATCGCCTCGGCGGCATCGGCCCAGAATTTTTCGGGGTCGCGTTTCCAGCCGTCATAGACCTCGTGGTAGCGTGACGCCATCCATTCCTCCCCAGGCAAGTTTGCCGTCTTGCAATAGCCTATGCCGGCTTTCCCGGCCATGCCCCCCAAGTTTGCTGTATAACCGATCTCGCCATGGTCACAAATTGCAGGCACCATAAATCGAGTTGAAATCGGGGCAGGGCGCAATGACGTCGCGATACGGGTTTGGATCTGCCAGCCTGGCAGTGCTGTTGTTGATGACTGTTTCCGCCGCCCAGGCCGGCGATGCCGCGGCCCGGCGCATCATCGGCTTCTCGCCCGACGGCAATTATTTTGCCTTCGAACAATATGGCACGCTCGACGCCGGAGCGTCCGATTCAGGTTACTCGGAGATCGAGATCATCGACACTCGCACCGACGAATTCGTCGGTGGCAAGCCGATTCTTATCGTCGATCTATCGGAACAGGCGACGATGACGTTGGAGCAGGCACGGGCGCAGGCGGCAGAGCAGGCCGCACCCATCCTTGCCCAATATGCCATTGCCGCACGCGGTGAGCGCACGGCGTCCGACAAGTTCTCCTTCCCGGACGATATCGTCGAGTACAACGACATCTTCCGCCTCGAACAAGCGGCGCAGAAGTGGCTGTCGCCGCTCTATGACGAAACGGAGATCTCGACCATCCAGCTCGATGAGATCCTGGCCGACAGCAAGACGGATTGCTCGGCAAGCTTCGACGATGCAAAGCCGGACGATCAGCAGGGCGACAAGGCACTTCAAGGCGACAAGGCACTTCAAGGTGACAAGGCACTTCAAGGTGACAAGGCACTTCAAGGTGACAAGACGGGCAAGGCGCTCGGCTTCCGCCTGTCGCTGCAGGGGCAGGACGGCAAGCCGTTGAAGGTGCTGCACGAGGACAGGGCTGTGCCAGGCTCGCGCAACTGCCCGACCTCATACAGCCTGTCGGAATCCTACAAATACGCGCCGCCCGGCAAACCGGCCGTGCTGGCTGTGCTGGTGCAGCGTTTCAGCCAGGGTTTCGAGGGACGCGACCGCCGCTTCATCGCCGTGACGGGGTACGCACGATGAGCCGCGGCCTGCCTTGCGGCAGGCAGCAACGGCTTATGCGCCCCCGTGAGGCTCGTGTCGGATATCAGCTCTTAAAGCGGCAAGGCCGCCAGCATGAGGCCGACGCCACCTGCAATCAATATAGCGGCTGCCAGTGCCTTCCGATGGCGTTCGAACGTCGTCGGAGCCCGCTCCCAATTGTAACGCATACTCGTAAGTCTCCCAAAACCCGGCGACTCCATAGCTTACTTAAGGTAAGAAAAGCAACACCTTGACCCTGTCCGACAGCCGGCTTGACGGTTTGCGCACTGGGGCGGAGTCCTGCTCTCAGCCCTGCGACGGCGTGGAACTTAACACAACCCAGGATTGGATGTCTCCACCGTGTTTTGGTAGCGTGTGTCGTAGAGGTGTTGCCGTTGCCGGATTGCCACAGATCGTTTCGACCGGCCTGTTCTCCGTCCCGTCCGCGTAATGGACATCGCCGCATCGCCGCGCTATCTCCTCTTCAGGAAATGGTCTGGAGGGGCTCCATGGCCCAAATCGCTTCTGAAATGGTCCTGCGGCTGGCCGACGACGCCTCGGTCCAGCATGTCGGCGATGGCGCCGTCGTGCTGCTCGCACGCAGCGGCCAGCTTTACACCTGCAACGGAACCACCGAAGCCTTTCTCGACAAGGTCGACGGTGCCCGCAGCCTCGACCAGATCGTTGTCCTGTTGTCCGACGAGTTCGAGGTCGACAAGGATACGCTCGGCCAGGACATGGCGGCGCTGGCCGCCGAACTGGTGGGCGAAGGCATTCTCGCCGATCCGGCTCTCTGATGGCGGACGGCGTTCTCCTGCGCACCCTGTTTCGCGTCCATCTGTGGACAAGCGCGCGACTGATGCCGATCCTGATCGGCCGCCGCAGCTTCGAATCGGTGTTGAAATGGGCGCCGCTCAGCGCGCCTACCCCCTATCGCGGCCTGTCGTCCGCCTACATCGTGGCTGCCGTCAACCGTACCGTCCGGCACCCCTGGTTGATGCGCGATCGAAGATGCCTCAGGGAAGGCCTGCTGGCTCACCGATTTCTGCGCTTTGCCGGCTTCGATCCGGATCTGCGCTTCGGCGTCGATCCAAAGTCGATGCAGGCGCCGCGCATGTCCGCCCATTGCTGGGTTTGCCTCGACGGCCGGCCGGTGGTCAGCGACAGCCTCCCCGGCATGGTGGAGATCTATCGCCATCACGCCGATGCCGGAAAGGCGCACGCTGCTTGACCGGTTCGGCGGCCACTTTCTGCTATGACCTCAAGGGCCAGGTCATCAGCATATCGGCCTCGCGGGCCGATCTCTGGCCGAGTTTCGACCTCATGCTCGGCACGTTGCGTGTGGCCGAACCCGTCGAGCCCGCTTTCCGCGTCAACATCGTCGAGACGTCGGCGCTGCAGGAATCACCTGCCGGCAACCTCGCTTTCGACGGCGAGGTGCCGGAGGAAGGCCATTGCCGGATGATCGACGGCGGCGGCATCATTCACCTGATCTTTCCCGGCCTGCAGACCGCCTCGATCAACGCCGATGAGGGCTGGGCCGAAATCCGTGTTCATCCCGACGCCAAGGTCAAATGGACGTTGCTGATGATGGTGCTGGATGCCGCCCTCGATGCCGGCGGCCAGCATATGCTCCATACCGCCGGCCTGACATTGCCCGGCCACGAGGCGCTGGTGCTGGTCTATGCGCCGAGCGGCACCGGCAAGTCGACGACCTCGCTGGCGCTGGCATCGCAAGGCTTCGGCCTGTGCTCGGACGACGTCATGATCCTCAAGCTTGCGTCCGACGGCGGTATCACGGCCTGGGGCTTGCCGCGCAAGGTGAAGGTCCACCGCAACACGGCGGCGATGCTGCCCTTCGTGGCTCCCTGCCTTGGCGACAAATGGGATACCAATGGCGAGCAGGCCGTCTCGCTGGAACGTCTCGCCGAGATCATCCGCATCGAGGAGACAGTCGACCGGCCGGTCGTAGCATTGCTTCATCTCGCCCGCTCGGCGGACGGGCAAACCCGGCTGGTGCCGATGGCCAGGACCGACGCCATGGTGGCGCTCGCCGCCGACAATGTCAGGACCGGCATGACCGGCCTTTTGCCGGCGCAGAAGCGTCGCATGGCAACGATCGCGATGCTGGTCAAAGCCGTTCCGACATTTACGCTGGAAGTCGGCGCGAACCCGGCCGAGGCGTCCCCGCTGATCCGCTCGGCGCTGGCGGCGCGGGACTAGAGCGTTTCACCGTTTCACGGAAACGGCGAACCTCTCTATCTCTTTGTTTTTACGCAATTCCGGACGGAAAACCGCACACACTTTTCCTGGAATTGCTCTAGCACCATTCAGGCGACATGCGGCTTTGGCCTGGCAAGCCGCTGGACCCAGCGGAAGGCGTCGCGGCGCAGACGCGAATGCATCTTGTCCCTGGAATTGACGCCGAGCAGTGTATCGCCCGTGATGAGCCATTTGGCCAGACGTATCGGGAGATCGGGCTCAATGCGGTCGGCCAGTTCGACCGCGCGCGGTGCATTAAACAGCCGCCCCGTCACATTGAGAACCGTCGCCAGTTCGAGCTCGATGCCGCTCATGCGCGCCGCCTCGAACAGCCGGTCCTCGTCCGCATGCGAGCGCAGCGCGCGCACACCCTGCAACACGTCCACGCAAAGCTGCAGCCGGTGGAACTTGTGCCCGCCCGCGGCATGCACGATGGCGATGGTCAGCAGCGCGGCCGGCGTGTCGGCCTCGCCGCTGTCGATGATCTGCAATTCGCGAAAGCCTAGTGACAGCCGTCGCCGCATGCCGGAATCATGCACCAGATTACCGTGCAGTTCGATCAGCAGGCTGGTATTCTCCTTCTCCAGCCATTTGAACTCCTGCAAATCCTGCGACTGCGCCTCGCCGCTCCAGAGCTCGAAGCCGCATCCGGCAATCACGGCGTTGGCCTCGACGATGCTGGCCGGCTCGACCAGAATGTCGATGTCGGTGAAAGGCCGGTCGGCGGCGTGGCGGTAAAGTTTGCGCGCGAAGACCGGCCCTTTGACGATGCGGGCCGGAACGCCTTTCGCCGCCAATGCCTTCATGATGCGATCGCCATGATACTGCAACAGCATCGACTGGCCGGTCGCCAGCATCGACTGGTCGCGCAGTTCCGACAATTTTTGCTGCAAGGCGGCGTCTGCCGGCAGTCGCGCGTCGCCGATTTCCCGGAGCTTGCGCAGCATGATCGGCAGCACGCCGTGGAACTCGGCATTGGCGAGCAGTGCCAGCAAGGTTTTGGCAGCAACGTCACTGCCGACAGCAGCCGACGCCTCCGGATCGGCGAAGGTCAGCAGCAGTTTTTCATCGGCAGGCGCAAGAGATGGCAGCATTAACCCGGATGACGTTAGCCCACTGGAGCAATCCCAGGAAAAGTGTGAAGAGGCTTTCCGTCCGGAATTGCGTCAAAACAAGAAGCCAGAGCAGTTCGCTGTTTCGGTGAACTGCTCTGGGAGGGCGTATGTTGCAGAAAAGCATGCATGAAGCCAGCGCATGGTGGCAGAACCGGCTCATGAATTGACTTTCCGAGGTTTCCGTCCATTCTTTTGCATTGGAATCTGGAGGATATTGGAATGACCAAGAAAAAGTATGAGGCGCCTGTGCTGCGCAAGGCGGGCAAATTGTCCAGTCTGGTGGCTGGCGGGGCGTCAAAGGCGCTTTAAGACTTCTGAGACTTCGCTTGGCTAAGGCCAGATGCCGGTGTCCTTGTCGGGGCCACCAGTGGACTTGCCGACAAAGGGGGAAATGAAATGACCAAGAAGCAATACGAGGCGCCGGTGCTGCGCAAGGCGGGCAAGCTGTCCAGCGTGACCGCGGGCAACGGTGCGTCCGGTCCGGCGGGCTGACGGCCGGTTCATAACGCTGCCTGATCGGAATATCGGGCAAAGCCTCTCCGCTACATTCCCCAGCGCAGCGCCGCCGTGTGCACCGGCGCGTCCCACAAACCCGTCGTTTCGCCATCCAGCATGGTCAGCGTAATCGAGCAGCCGGCCATGTCTAGCGACGTCACATAGGACCCAACCAGCGAGCGGGTCACTGTCACGCCGCTGTTTTCGAAGATTTTGCGGGCGCTGTTGTACATCAGGTAAAGCTCCATCAGCGGCGTACCGCCAAAGCCGTTGATGAACAGCAGGGCGGGGCCATTCGCCTTGTCGCCGAGATCGCCCAGGATCGCGGCGCAAATCTCCCCGGCGATCGCATCGGCGCTCTTCAACGTGTCGCGACGCCGGCCGGGCTCGCCATGGATGCCGACGCCGAATTCCATCTCGCCATCGCCAATGTCGAAGGTCGGCTTGCCCGCCGCCGGCACGGTGCAGCTGGTCAGCGCCGCGCCCATTGAACGCGTCGCACCGTTGACGCGGTCGCCGAGCGCCTTGAGATCCGCCAGCGCCATGCCTTGCTCGGCGGCGGCGCCGATGATCTTTTCGACCACCAGCGTGCCGGCAACGCCGCGCCGGCCGGTCGTATAGGACGAGTTTTCGACCGCGACGTCGTCATTCGTCACCACCTGCAGGACGCCGTCGGCCATCTCGGCGGCCATGTCGAAATTCATCACGTCGCCTTCATAGTTCTTGACGATGAACAGGCAGCCGGCGCCGGTATCGACGGCCGCGGCGGCCGCCAGCATCTGGTCCGGCGTCGGCGAGGTGAACACCTGGCCGGGGCAGGCGGCGTCCAGCATGCCGTGACCGACAAAGCCGGCATGCAGCGGCTCATGGCCGGAGCCGCCGCCCGAGATCAGTGCTACTTTCCCTGGCTTCAGCACCTTGCGGTGGATGAATTTGTGCTCGTCACCCAGCACCAGGATGTCGGCATGGGCAGCAACCAAGCCGTCGAGGCTTTCGGTCAGCACCGTGTCGACTGAATTCAGAAATTTCTTCATGTGTCCTCCCGAACACCAGGAAACGCTCAACCCCCGCTTTTACCGGTGATGCTGGTGATCTTCTGGATGAAATCATTGACCGCCCTGTCGAGCGCCGCATTCTGCCTGTCGTCGCCGAAATCCGGCACGATCAGCGAGACATGCCGCGTCTTGCGCATGCCTGCGGCGATCGACATCTTGCCGGGATGCGCCAGATGATAGGCGGCGAGAAAATGATCGCGCTCGGCCGGGCTGAAATGGCAGACAGAAAAAATAGCCGGCAAATGTTTCGATGGTATCGGGATCGAATAGGCTGGGCTGGAGATTTGCGTCACGAAGCTACGGTGCTTGCCCAGCGCATCGGCAAGGCGCTGGCGCATGCCCGACGGGCGCTGGTCGATGACCTGCGACAGGATCGTCTTATAGGCGCGGATCGCCTCGTCGGAGCCGGGTTCTGGTGTCTTGTCGACCATCTCAGCCACGCCTAGATCGCAACATCTGCTATAGTCGCCTTGGCCATGGCAAGTTGTGCAGGAGCGACGGATAGATCGCGCAGCCCGGCCTCAATCAGGGCCGGTATCGCTGCGGGGTCGCCGCCGGCATCGCCGCATAGGCTGACCGGGATCTTTGCGCGCAAGCCGAAAGCGGCGACTTCAGCAATCAGCCGCAATACGGCCGGATGGCGGACCGAATTGAGGTTTGCCACCGCAGCGTTGTCGCGGGCTGCCGCCATCACATACTGGGTCAGATCGTTGGAGCCGATCGAGAAGAAGGCGACATCGGCAAACGCCTCCGGCGCGATCGCCACCGACGGCACCTCAACCATGATGCCGAGCGGCGGCATTTTTTGCGCGACGCCGCGCGCGACGAGCCCAGCCTGCTCTTCCGCGAACAGAGCGGCGGCACGTTGGTATTCATCGCTGACGGCAATCATTGGAAACATCACCTTCAGACTGCCGTGCACGGCGGCGCGCAGCAACGCCCGGATTTGCACACGAAACACGTCAGGCCTTGCCAGTGACAGCCTGATGCCGCGCAGGCCGAGGAATGGATTGCTCTCCCCGACGGTGAAGCCCGGCACCGGCTTGTCGCCGCCGGCGTCGACGGTGCGGATGGTCACCGGCTTGTCGCCGGCCCATTCCAGCACTTTGCGATAGCAGCTGTATTGCGTCTCCTCGTCCGGCGGCGCCTTGCCGAACAGGAATTCGGTGCGCATCAGCCCGATGCCGTCGCAGGTTGCGATGTCGATGCCGTCGACCTCTGAGGGATCGGCGATGTTGACCTGCACGCGCACTGTCGTGCCGGCTTTGGTCACCGCCGGCCTCGCCAGATAGGCTTCGGCCTTGCCGCGGCGTGCCGCAAACGAAGACGACGAACGGCGAAAGGTTTCGATCTCGGCCCTTGAGGGCGCCAATACAATGCCGCCATGTTCGGCATCGAGCAGGGCCAGGCCATCGGGATTAGCCGGCGAAGAGCCAAGCCCCACCACCATCGGCACACCGCGTGAGCGCGCGAGCATCGCAACATGACTGGCGGTGCTGCCGGCCCTTAGCGCGATGCCGCCACCGGCGCTCCAGTCGGTCTCGAGAAAGCGCGTCGGCGCAATGTCCTCGCCATAGAGAATGGCGCCCGCTGGCGCAGCGCTCTCCTGCTCCTCGGTCAGCGCGCGCAGCACGCGGTCGCGGATATCGCGCATGTCGGCAGCGCGCGCCCGGAAATAGTCCTGGTCCGATGTTTCGTAGCCGGCGATCTCAGCGTCCAACGCCTGCCGCCAGGCCAGGTCAGCCGGCATGCCAGACGGGATCGCGGCGAAGGCCGGCCCGGTCAGCGCCTCGTCCTCCAGCATGGCAAGCTGAAACTCGAGAATGCCGGCGGCCTCTTCATCGGCGGTTTCGATCAGGGTCGCAAGCCGGTCCGTCGCGCTGGCGAGTGCTGCTTCCAGAGCAGCCTTTTCCTCGCCGGCTGTCGCCTTTCCCGTGTAGCGCGCTGGGCCGCGGTCGAGATTGAACAGCGGCCCTTCGGCATAGCCGGCCGAGGCCGAAATACCTTGCAGCCTAAGCGGTTCGGGCATGGCCCGCGCCCTCGTCGAAATCGCGCCGCACCAGTTCAGCCAACGCGCCGACCGCCTCAGCAGCGGCCTCGCCGCTGGCCCTTATGTGCAGCATGGTGCCTTTCGGCGCCTTGGTTGCCATCACCTTGACGATGCTCTTGGCGTCGAACCACGGACCGTTGGCGGCGAGTGCTATTTCCACCTCGGCGGCAAAGCTCTTGGCGAGCTTGGTGAACTTCACCGAAGGGCGCGCATGCAGACCCACCTCGTGGGTGATCAGGACGGTTGCCTCGGCAAATGCGGACATGCGCTCAAAATTCCCGTTCATTCACGACGGTGACAATTCATGTGCCGTCGCCACCACTTCCTTCAGCGAGGCGCCGCCGGACGCCTCGGTCGCCGCCATCACCGCACCTTCGACGATCGGCGCGTTGCAGACGACAATTTTCTGCGCCCGCGGCTCACCGATCATTTCCACCGCCATCTCCGAGTTGGTCTCGGCGCCGCCGAGATCGACGAGGATGGCGACTCCGGCCTCCGACCACGCCTTTTCGATGGCGCCCATGATCGCCTCGACACTGGTGCCGAGACCGCCATGGCCGTTTCCGCCGCACCATGCAAGCGGCACTTCGTCGCCCACCATCTGGCGCACCATGTCGGCCGTGCCTTCGGCGACCAGCGGCGAATGCGAGACGATGACGATGCCGACATTGCTCATGGCTGACCTTCCAGCGTTTCGCCGATCGCCCGCACCAGCAACGCGACCGAGCGTCCGCCGGCATCCATGTGACCGATAGAACGGTCGCCAAGGAACGAGGCGCGGCCGCGCAGGGCCTTCATCGGAATGGTCGCGTCGGCCGCCCGATCAGCGATATCGGTGATCTCCGCCGCCGTCTTTCCACCCGCAAGCGCGTCATGCACCGGCTGCAGCACGTCGAGCATCGTCTTCTGGCCGACCTGCGACTTGCCTCTGGCGGCCACCGCTTCGATCGCCTTGCCGAAGGCAGCCGTCAGACTGGCGTGATCCGGCTCTGCCGAAATCTCCTTGCCGAGCGCCAGGAACAGCGTGCCGAACAGCGGCCCGGACGCGCCACCCACCGTCATCACCAGCTTGGTGCCGATCCCCTTCAGGGCCTCGGGCAACGGTTTAGCCGAAAACGCCTCTGCCTCGGCCCGCACGGCTTCAAAGCCGCGCTTCATGTTCAGCCCGTGGTCGCCGTCGCCGATCGCCTGGTCGAGCGCGGTCAACTCCTCGGCGTGGGCGGCAATCGTGTCCGCAGCGGCCGTGATCAGCCTGGCAAGATCAAAGACCGCCATATCCAAATTCCCGGTTTCGGTCCTGCCGGCAGTATCGAAAGAATTTTCATTCGACAACTGAAGCATGCCGTCAGGCCGTTGCATACAGGGCGGCGGTGGCGGCGAACACTTCGGCAACCGCATGCGCGCCGGGGTCGACAACGCCCTGCAATTTGGTGCCGACATAGGCGGAGCGCCCGGCTTTCGCCTTCTCCATGGCGGCAGTGGCGTCGGCGCCATACCGGGCCGCTGTCGCCGCAGTGTCCAGGTCCCTGGCGTCGAGCGCTTTTAGCGCCGGTTCCAGCGCATCGACCATGGTGCGGTCGCCGATCCTGGCGCCGCCGTAGAAGGTCATCCGGTCAAGGCCGGCAAGCAGCGCCTTGGACAGGGTAGCACCCGTATTCGAAGCCCGCGCTGCCGCCGTGAAGAAGATCGACAGCAGCACGCCCGAGGAACCACCCATGGCGACACCCAGGAGATCGCCCACCGCCGCCAGCGTGGCGGCCGGATCGGCCAGCGGCAGCGCATCGAGCTTTTCCAGCACACTGCGCGCCCCGGTCGCTACGGTCGAACCGGTGTCGCCGTCGCCTGCCTTGGCATCCAGCCCGTTCAATGTCCCTTCGAGCCCGATAAGCCGCTCGCAGACCGTGACGACAAGTCGCCTTGTCCGCGCATCCTCGCTCGGCTTGCGCGTCGTGCTTTGTCCGGCCGCTTTCGCCATAGGCACGGTGGCCGGCGCGACTACAGATTTGGCCGGCATCCAGGCGTGCGGACCCACGGGCGCCAGCAAGGCCGCCTCGCGCGCGGCATCGAGCTTGATCAGCGACAGCGAGAAGCCGTTCATGTTGAGCGCCGTCATCAGCGGTCCGGGGCCGATCGCCAGCTTCACTGTCTTTGCCAGCGGCGAGGCCAGCACCGCATTGGTGACCAGCGACATTTCGAGCGGCGGCACCGACCCGAGATTGTTAATCAGCAGCGCGTGGCTGGCTTTCGGGTCAAGCCGCGCTGCCAGCCGCTCCGCCATGATCGCCACCAGCCGGTCAGCGTTTTGCACCGCGATGCGCTCGACGCCTGGCTCGCCATGGATGCCGAGGCCGAGTTCGCCATCATTTTCGCCAAACCGCTCTTCATGCGGCTGGCCGGGGATCGAGCAGGACGACAGCGACATGCCGAGCGAGATGATATCCTTCGCCGCCGTGCGCGCCGCCGTTGCGATCGCTGTCAGATCGCTTCCCGTCTCCGACAGATGGCCGGCTATCTTGTGCACGAACAGGGTGCCGGCAACGCCGCGCGGCTGGTTGATATCTGGCAAGGCGATGTCGTCGGCGACGATCGCCATCTCGACGCGAAACCCTTCGGCGCGCGCCTTCTCGGCCGCCAGGCCGAAATTGAGCCGGTCGCCGGTGTAGTTCTTGACGATCAGCAGGCAGCCGGCCGGTCCGGTCACCGCGCGGATCGCCGCAAGCACTGCCTCGACGCTTGGCGATGCAAAGATCTCGCCCGAGACCGCCGCCGTCAGCATGCCCTTGCCGACAAAGCCGGCATGCGACGGCTCGTGCCCGGCGCCACCACCGGAGACAACGGCGACCCTGGTCTTGTCCCAGTCGGCGCGCAACACGACCTTGATTTCGGGATAGCCGTCGAGGCGCGCGAGATCGCCCGAACCGATGGTCCGCAACAGACCGTCCAGCGCCTCGGTGACGATTGTTTCCCTGCGGTTGAAAAAGTGCTTCATCGAATTCGTCCCGTATTCGCAATCGTCAATCAGAAGCCGGCGTGTAAACCGCCGAAAACCTCACATCAGCCTCTGCCCATCAGCGCCGAAATAGAGCGGCGAGCGGTAGCGGATCACTACTTGGTCGCCTTGCGCCAGATCCGTGTCGGGGTCGGTCAGCGTCACCAGCTTCTTGGCCCCCACCGTCACATGCAGATGGTTCTGGTCGCCGAGATGCTCGACCCAATCGACGACGCCGTCGGCGTGGCCGTTCGCGGCCTTCTCGATCGACAGATGTTCGGTGCGTGCGCCGATCGTCTTGGTGCCGGTCGGAGCGCCACCATCGGGCAGCAGTCCGGCCGGCAGAAGATTGATCGCCGGCTGACCGAGCCGTGCCGCGACATGAAGATTTGCCGGCTCGGAATAGATCGTGCGCGGCGTGCCGATCTGCACCAGCACGCCATCGGCGAGGATGCCGATGCGGTCGGCCATGGTCATCGCCTCGATCTGGTCATGCGTGACATAAAGCATGGTGGCGCCGAGCTCGGCCTGGATGCGTTTCAGCTCGAGCCTGAGATCGGCGCGGAGCTTGGCGTCCAGCGACGACAGCGGCTCATCCATCAGATAGATCGACGGTTTGCGCACCAGGGCGCGGCCGATGGCGACGCGCTGCATCTCGCCGCCGGACAGCTTGGTCGAGCGGTTGTTCAGCTTGTGGTGGATGCGCACCATTTTCGCCACTTCTTCGACGCGGCGGCGGATCTGGTCCTCCGGTATTTTCCGCGCCGGCGAGCGCAGCGGGAAGGCGAGGTTGTCGTAGACCGACAGATGCGGATAGAGCGAATATTGCTGGAACACGAAAGCCGTGTCGCGCTCCGCCGGCGACAGCACCGTCGCATTGTGCCCGCCAATATGGATCGTGCCGCTGTCGGGCTGCTCCAGCCCGGCGATCAGGCGCAGCGTGGTCGTCTTGCCGGCGCCGGTCGGCCCGAGCAGCACGACGAACTCGCCATCCTTGATCTGGAGGTCGAGATTGCTGACGGCGGCGTGGTCGCCAAACGTCTTGGTCACGCCTTTGATGTGTACATCAGCCATGCTGCGCTCTCCCTTGAGAGGCCGTGTCGTGGATCGCGGTGCGCACGGCGCGGCCCGATCCCTTGTCGAACAGCGACAGCCGCGCGCTGTTCAAGGTCAGGCCGACATGATCGCCGGCAGCGAGCCGGATTTCGGCCGGCACCCGCGCCTTGATGATGCCGTCGGCCGTCTCCACCGCGACGATCTGCGTGGTGCCGAGATATTCGGTGCCGTAGATGGCGCCGCGCAGTTTCGAAGCGTCGTCGAAGCGGATGTGCTCGGGGCGGATGCCCAGCGCCATGTCGGCTGGCGCGATGTCTTCGCGCACCTCCGGCACCGCCACCTTCGCGCCCTGGACGACAATCTCCTTCGCCCCCTTGGCCAGTCCGCCGCCAAACCCCAAAAAGTTCATCGGCGGCGAGCCGATGAAGTCGGCAACGAACATGGTTGCCGGACGATCGTAGATTTCGCGTGGGCTGCCGAACTGTTCGATGACGCCGTGGTTCATGACAGCGATCTTGTCGGCCATCGACATCGCCTCCATCTGGTCATGCGTGACATAGACGGTGGTGGCGTGGATGCGGTTGTGCAGCTCGCGCAGTTCATGCACCATCAGGTCACGGAACTCTGTGTCGAGCGTGCCGAGCGGCTCATCCATCAAAAAGCATTTTGGCCGCCGCACGATGGCGCGGCCGAGCGCGACGCGCTGGCGGTCGCCGCCGGCAAGCCCTGAGACCGATTTGTTCAGCAGATGGTCGATGCGCAGCAGCTTTGCGGTCTCTTCGACGCGTTGACGGATTTCGGCCGACGGCATGCCTTGCGCCAAAAGCGGGAAGCCGATGTTCTTGCGCACATTCATGTGCGGGTAGAGCGCAAACAGCTGGAAGACGAAAGCGATGTCGCGCTCCCGCGCCCGGCGCATGGTGACATCCTCGCCGCCGAGCAGGATCTGGCCGCCGGTCGGCAGTTCGAGGCCTGCGATCATGCGCAATGTCGTCGTCTTGCCGCAGCCCGACGGCCCGAGCATGACGAAGAACTCGCCATCCTCGACGACAAAATTGGAGTCCTGCACGGCGACAAAATCGCCGAAGGCCTTTCTCAGATGCTGAACCCTGATCTCAGCCATCGTCTACTCCGGGAACTTCGATACGATGATGAACATCACGGTGCCGGCGAGCATGGTGATGAAGGAATAGGTGTAGAGCGACAGCGCGAAAGGCTGGAACAGCATCAGGAAGCCAATGGCGATGATCGCCGTGGCGATGTTTTCCAAAAGGCCGCGCCGAGCCCAGAGCGGCCAGCGCGACTTGCGTTTCGTGGGTTGGGTCAGGCTCATTTGCGCACCGCGCCGAAGGTGATGCCGCGCAGCAATTGCTTGCGAAGCAGGATGGTGAAGACGAGGATCGGCACCAGGAAGATCGTCGTGCCCGCCGCCACCGCCGGCCAGTCCTGGCCGCCTTCGCCGATGATGGTCGGGATGAAGGGCGGCGCGGTCTGCGCAGTACCGGAGGTCAGCAGTGCCGCGAACGCATACTCGTTCCAGGCGAAGATCAGGCAGAAGATGGCGGTCGCGGCAATGCCGGTGGTGGCCTGCGGCAGCACGGTGCGCCAAAAGGCCTGCAACCTGGTGTAGCCGTCGATCATTGCCGCTTCTTCATACTCGCGCGGGATCTCGTCGATGAAGCCCTTGAGCAGCCACACCGCCAGCGAGACGTTGACCGCCGTGTAGAGCAGGATCATGCCGAGCGCGGTATCGGAGAGGCCGAGCTCGCGGTACATCAGGTAGATCGGGATCGCGACCGCGATCGGCGGCATGAAGCGCGTCGACAGGATGAAGAACAGAAGGTCATCGGCCAGCGGCACCTTGAAGCGCGAGAAGCCGTAGGCCGACAGCGTGCCGAGGAAGACGGCGCAGAAGGTCGAACCGAAGGCGATGATCAGCGAGTTGACGAAGCGCGGCAGGAAGTTGGACGGGCCTGCAATCACCATGTTGCGCTTGCGCACCGTCTCGTCGCAGAAGCCGGTCGCCGGCCCCAGCGAGTTGATGTATTCCGGCGTCTGCCGGGTGCGGGTCGTGAACAGGTTGCAATAGCCCTCGATGCTCGGCTGGAAAACGATCTTCGGCGGATAGGCGATCGAATCCGGCGGCGTCTTGAAGCTGGTGGCAAAAATCCACAGCAGCGGCACGATCGAGATCAGCGCGTAGGCGACGATGATCGTGCCGGCGATGCCTTTTGCCGTTCCCGACGGGGCGACGACGGAGTGGGCGGTGGTCAGGCTCATCTCTGCTTCACCTTGTTGAGCGCCTTGACGTAGATGTTTGCGAGGCCAAACACCGCGACGAACAGGATGATGGCGAAGGCCGAGGAATAGCCGGTGCGCCAGCTCTCGAAGGCCTGCCGCTTCAGCGTGATCGAGGCGACCTCGGTGGTCGAGCCGGGGCCACCGCCGGTCAACAGATTGACCATGTCGAACATCTTGAAGTTCTCGATGCCGCGGAAAAGCACCGCCAGCATGATGAAGGGCAGCGCCATCGGCAGTGTGATCGACCAGAACTGCCGCCAGTTGGAGGCGCGGTCGACCTCGGCCGCCTCATAGATGTATTCGGGGATGGAGCGCAGGCCCGCGAGGCAGATCAGCATCACGTAGGGCGTCCACATCCAGGTGTCGACGATGATGATCGACCACGGCGCCAGCTCGACGTTGGACAACATCTGGATGTTCGTCGGCGGAATGCCTGACACAAACGAGATGGCGTAGGCGAACAGGCCGATCTGCGGCTCGTAGAGGAAGCGCCAGAAATTGCCGACCACCGCCGGCGACAGCATCATCGGCACCAGGATGATGGTCGTCCAGAAGGCGTGGCCGCGGAATTTGCGGTCGATCAGCCAGGCCAGCGTGAAGCCGATCAGCGTCTGCAAAAGAATGGTCCAGAAGACGAAATGTGCCGTCGTCTGCATGGCGATCCAGATGTCCTGGTCGCCAAGGATGCGCTGGTAATTGGCAAAGCCGAGGTTCTTCACCACCTCGTTCGGCCGGTTGGCACGGAAGTTGGTGAAGGACAGATAGATCGCCCAGAACAGCGGGAAGATGTTGATGGCGAGCAGCAACAGGATCGTCGGCGAGATGAACAGCCAGGCGAGGCCCTTGTCGCTGATGCCCCGGACCTTGCGGGCCAACGGCTCCGGGGTCGCCCGGGCAACGCTGTCCGCAGTCCGATTGAGCATGGTGAGTCCTGCTTCGGTCACGTCAAGTCTCGACAACTGGAATTTATCTGAACTGCGTCCCGTGCCAAGAGTGGCACGGGACGCGTCGGTCAGGCTCGGGAGGAGCCCTTACATCTTGCCGTCGTCCTGGAACACCTCTGTCCAGTCCTTGACCAGGCCGTCAAGCGCATCCTTGGCCGAACCCTGGCCGGCAACGACGTAGTCGTGGAAGCGCTTCTGCGAGGCCTGCAGCAGCGGCGCGTAGCTCGGCTCGGCCCAGAAGTCCTTCACGATCGCCATCGAGTCGAGGAAGGTCTGCGCGTAGGGCTGGCTGGCCGGGAAGGCCGGGTCCTTGACCACCGCGTTCAGGCAGGAATAGCCGCCGAGCGACCACCACTTGGCCTGCACGTCCTTGTTGGCGAACCACTTGATGTATTTCAGCGCCGATTCCTGCTTGTCGGAATAGGAAACCACCGAAATGCCCTGGCCGCCGAGCTGGGCGAACTGCTCGCCGTCCGGACCCTTGGGATTGACGAAGTAGCCGATCTTGTCGCCGCCGACATTCTCGTCCTTCTGCAGGCCGGGCCAGGTGAAGGCGAAGTTCATATGCATGGCCACCTGGCCGGATTTGAAGGCGTCGACGCCTTCGCCCATGTAGCTGTTCGAGGCGCCGGGCGGGGTGCAGCAATCATAGAGTGCCTTGTAGAATTCCAGCCCCTTCACCGATTTCTCGGAGTTGACGAAGCCTTCCATTTCGTAGGGCTTCTTCGGGTTTTCGTACTGGAAACCGAAGCTGTAAAGCACGTCCATGGCGCCCATGGTGATGCCTTCCGAGCCACGCTCGGTGTAGATCGAGGCGCCATAGACGGTTTTGCCGTCGATCTCGCGCTTCTGGAAGAATTCGGCGATCTGCTTCAGCTGGTCGAAGGTGGTCGGCGGGCCGAGATCCCAGCCATACTTTTCCTTGAATTCCTTCTGCAGCTCCGGCTTGGAGAACCAGTCCTTGCGATAGGTCCAGCCGACGACGTCGCCCATGGCCGGCAGTGCCCAGTAGTTCGGCGTGTTCTTCGGCCATTCGGAATAGCCGACGACGGTTGCCGGCACGAAGTCGTCCATGCTGATCTTCTCCTTGTCGAAGAAGTCGTTCAGCTTGACGTAGTGGCCGTTTTCGGCCGAGCCGCCGATCCACTGGCTGTCGCCGATGATCAGGTCGCAGAGCTTGCCGTGCGAGTTGAGCTCGTTGAGGAAGCGGTCGGCATAGTTGGTCCACGGCACGAACTCGAATTTCATGCCAATGCCGGTTTCCTTGGTAAAGTCCTTGGACAGTTCGACAAGCGCGTTGGCCGGATCCCAGGCGGCCCAGCACAGCGTCAGGTCTTCAGCGTGCGCAACGTTCGAGACGGCTGCCGACGCGGTGATCGCCGAAGTCAGTCCCAACGCCAGTTTCAAGCTCGATTTCATGCCTTCCTCCCATTTGCGAAACGCGCCCGGATGGCGGTTTCAAGAGCCCTCAACCCTCGCTCCTCCGAGGGCCCAAACATGGCGGCGCGGTGCGCCGCAGATGTTTAGTAATTTGTTTAGTGATGCAATTTTTACTAAACAAGGCAAGCGAATTCGTTGCTGCGCCGCAGCATTTCGAAACGAGGATTGAAATCGTTGGGAAATGATTGCCGGAAGGTTCGCTCGGAAGTTGTTTAGCCGGCGTCGCCTACAATTTTCGTGTGTGGCGTGACCGGCCGGACAGGTGGCGCCGGCGGCAGCAGCCCGCGGATGTCGGCGAAGGGAAATGTCGGCTCGAAGCGGAAGGCCTCGGCCAGGGACCCGGCGACGCTGTTGCACTGCCCGGCACGAAACTCATTCTGGACGCGCGCCCTGTCGACATACTGCTCCGGCATCTGCGACCGGTGCGCGCGGATCGCCTGCGCTTTGACATCCCGGTAGGCGGAAATGTCGACATAGTGCGTCGGCGAAAATCCGGTTCCGCCCATCGTATCGGCATGCAGCACCGGCACGGCGAAGGAGGCCGCGATCCGCACGCCGTCCGACAGCGCGCGGTGGTCGGCATGATAATCGTTGGGAGCATGGGTGATCACCAGATCCGCTGCTGTCTCACGTATCAGCGTTTTCAGCGAACTGATCAGCGCTGCATCGGCCACCAGTTCGCCGTCGGGAAAGTCGAGGAAGCGCGGGGTCGCGCCGAGCAAAGCCGCAGCGGCAGCCGCTTCCTCGCGCCGGACACGGACCAAAACGCTTGGGTCGCCCTTGCCGCCCTTGGCGCCATCGGTGGCTATGGCAAAAGTGAGCTCTGCGCCTTGCGCCGCATAGGCGGCCATCGTACCGAACATGAATATCTCGATGTCGTCCGGATGCGCGCCGAGCGCCAATACCTTCACCGCACTCTCCCCGGAAATGGAAAAACGTGACGAACGGAATCCTGCTCGCCCTCATCGCCTATGCAAGCTATTCGTGCAGCGACGCCGTTATCAAGAGCCTTGGCGCACAGTTCACCGTCTTCGAGATCGCCTTCTTCGTGACGCTGTTTGCCGGCGGCTTCCTGTTTTTCAGCCGGCCGGCCGATGAGCGCTGGCGTGGTTTCTGGCGCACGAAGCGGCCATGGGCGGTGCACGCCCGCGCCTGGGCCGGCATGGCATCGGGCCTGCTCAGCGTCTATGCCTTCACCACCATTCCGCTGGCTGAAGTCTATGCACTGGTCTTCCTGGCGCCGCTCTGCGTCACCATTCTCTCGACGCTGGTGCTCAAGGAAAAGGTCGGCCCATGGCGTTGGCTGGCGGTGGTTGCGGGCTTTGCCGGCGTCGTGCTGGTGGTGCGGCCGGGTTTTCGCGAATTGCATCTCGGCCACCTTGCCGCCTTCGCTGTCGCCTTCCTGGCCGCTTCCAACATCATCCTGACCCGCTCGCTGGCGCAGCAGGAAAAACGCACCACCATGCTGGGCGTGCTGGTTGGCTATGGCCTGGTGTTCAACGGCATAGGCGTCGCCACCACATCGTTTACCCTTCCCAACGCGATGCAGCTGCTGTGGCTGGTGATGGCGGGCGCGTTCGCCGCTTGCGGACAGTTGCTGCAGCTGCTGGCCGCCAGATACGCGCCCGCCAACCGCATCGCGCCGACGCATTATTCGCAGATCGTCTGGGCAGTGATCCTCGGCGCGCTGTTCTTCCAGGAATTTCCCGACTGGCTGTCCCTGGTCGGCCTCGCCGTCGTTGGCGCTTCCGGCCTGCTGACCATGGTGCGCGAGGAAGTGCGGTTGGGTACGGTGCGCTGGAACCCGCTGTCGCGGACAAGACTGTGAGCGAGCGCCGGTTGCACGGCCATAGTGACCGCTGATATGCGGACGCGATGACGACAAGACCCTTGCCGGAGCTTCCGGTGTCCGCCGTACTGCCGGCGCTGAGCGAGGCGCTCGGCACTGGCAACAGCGCCGTTTTGGTGGCGCCGCCCGGCGCCGGCAAGACGACGCTGGTGCCGCTGGCGCTGCTCGACACGCCATGGCTGGGCGCCGGCAAGATCGTCCTGCTTGAACCGCGCCGGCTCGCCGCCCGCGCAGCCGCCCGCCGCATGGCCGAATTGCTGGGCGAGGAGCCCGGCGCCACAGTCGGCTATGCCATGCGCATGGAAAACCGCACGTCGGCCCGGACAAAAATACTGGTCGTCACCGAAGGCGTGCTGGCGCGCATGATCCTCGACGATCCGGAGTTGCCCGGCGTCTCGGCGGTCATTTTCGATGAGTTCCATGAACGTTCGCTCGACGGCGATTTCGGCCTCGCTTTGGCGCTCGATGTGCAGGGCGCGTTGCGGCCGGACCTGCGGCTGCTGGTGATGTCGGCGACGCTCGACGGCGCGCGCGTGGCAAAACTCCTGTCCGGCGCGCCGGTGATCGAAAGCGCGGGCCGCGCCTTTCCCGTCGACATCCGTTACGACGAACGGCCGGCCGGCGTTGCGATCGAAGACGCCATGGCCAAGGCAATCCGTTCGGCGCTTGCCGGGGAGAGCGGCAGCGTCCTCGCCTTCCTGCCCGGCCAGCGCGAGATCGAGCGCACCGCCGAGCGGCTGCAGGACCGCTTGGGAGCCGACACCGACATCGTGCCGCTCTACGGCCAGCTCGACAACAGGGCGCAGGACGCCGCCATCAAGCCGCCGCCGCCCGGCCGCCGCAAGGTGGTGCTGGCGACGTCGATCGCCGAGACCTCGATCACCATCGACGGCGTGCGCGTCGTCATCGATTCCGGCCTGTCGCGGCTGCCGCGCTACGAGCCGGCAAGCGGCCTGACCCGGCTGGAGACGGTGCGGGTTTCCAGGGCATCGGCCGACCAGCGCGCCGGCCGCGCCGGGCGCACGCAGCCAGGTGTCGCCATCCGGCTGTGGCGGGCCGAGCAGACGGCGGCACTTCCTGCCTTCACCCCGCCCGAGATACTCGAAGCCGATCTGTCCGGCCTGCTGCTCGACTGCGCCGCCTTTGGCGTCGCCGATCCGGCGAGCCTGTCCTTCCTCGATCCGCCGCCTACGCCGGCGCTCAACGAGGCACGGATCCTGCTCGGCGCGCTGCACGCCATTGATGACGCCGGCCGGCTGACGGAGCAGGGCGGCGCGATGCGCAAGCTGGCGCTGCCGGTGCGGCTGGCGCACATGGTCGCCGAAGCTGCTGGGACCGGCCATGCGACGGAGGCTGCGATGCTGGCGGTGCTGCTCACCGAGCGTGGTCTCGGCGGCGACGGCGCCGACCTCGAGCGTCGATTGACGCGCTTTCGCACCGAGAAATCGCCGCGCGCCGTGGCGGCAAGGCAATTGGCCGAGCGGCTGGCGAAGCAGGCCTCCTCCCCCTCGTGGGGGTCCGAAGGACGGGCGAGACCCGCGGCTCGCCCAGGCACGTCGATCCGCGCAGCGGATCGGGGTGGGGTCGGTTCGGGCACGCCATCGTCGCGCACGCCACCGGCACCCCCACCCCGTCTCCCTCGCCTTGCTGCGCAAGGCGCGCTCGCCGACCCTCCCCACAAGGGGGAGGGTAGCAGCGCCGGCGCTTTGCTCATCCACGCCTGGCCGGACCGGGTCGCCAAGGCGCGCGGCGAGCGCGGACGCTTTGTGCTCGCCAATGGTTCCGGCGCCATGGTGGATGCTGCCGACCCACTGGCGGGCGAAAGCTGGCTGGTCGTCGCCGATTTGCAAGGCAAGGCGCAGAATGCCCGCATCACCGCAGCGGCCGCCGTCGACGAGGCCGACATCCGCGCAGCACTCTCAGACCGGATCGAGACCCGCCGCGACGTGAGCTTCGACCGCGAGCGGCGCGCGGTGCGCGTGCGTGAGACCGCCAGGCTCGGCGCCATCACTCTGTCCGAGCGCATGCTGCCGGCGCCGTCCGGCGCGGACGCCAACCGCGCCATTCTGGATGCCTTGCGCGAGCACGGCCTGTCGCTGCTGGAATGGGACAAGGACGGCGAGACGCTGCGCCAGCGCCTCGGCTGGCTGCATCGCGGCCTCGGCGCCCCATGGCCCGATGTTTCGGACGCGGCCCTCATCGAACGCCTCGACGACTGGCTGCTGCCGTTCCTCACAGGCAAGGCGTCCTTCGCCGCGATCGATCCGGGCACGCTGTCTTCAGGCCTGATGGCGCTGGTGCCGCATGAATTGCAGCGCAAGATCGGCGCACTGGCGCCGACCCATTTCGATGCTCCTTCGGGCAGCCATGTGCCGATCCGCTATGACGGCGAATGGCCGGTGCTGGCGATCCGCGTGCAGGAGCTGTTCGGCCTTGACCGCCATCCCGCTATCGCCAGCGGCACCGTGCCGCTGACGCTCGAACTTCTGTCGCCGGCCCACCGGCCGATCCAGACGACGCGCGACCTGCCCGGCTTCTGGCGCGGCTCCTGGGCCGATGTGCGCACCGACATGCGCGGCCGCTACCCCCGCCATGTCTGGCCGGAAAATCCGCTGCTCGCCGCTGCCACAGCGCGGGCAAAACCGCGCGGCACCTAGCGTTTCTGCTTTCCCGGCTATAATCCTTGGCCATGATCAAAATCCTGCATGCGCCCGACTTCCAGCAGAGCCAGCGGCTGCGCCTCAACACGCTGATCCGGCTGCGCTGGCTGGCCATTGTCGGCCAGAGCCTGACCGTCCTGGTCGTCGCCTATGGGCTGAAATTCCCGCTGCCGGTCAGCCTCTGCTTCGCGCTGATCGCCTGTTCGGCCTGGCTGAACCTGGTTCTGACCTTCCGCTACCCGGCGGCGCACCGGCTGACCCCGTTCCCAGCCTTTTTCATCCTGACCTTCGACAGCCTGCAGCTTGCCGGCCTGCTTTACATGACCGGCGGCCTCACCAATCCGTTTTCGCTGCTGATGACCGTGCCTGTCGTGGTCTCGGCGACATCGTTGCCACTGCGGCTGACCGCCATTCTCGGCGGGCTGGTGATAGTGGGGGCAAGCTTGCTGGTGTTCTTCCATCTGCCGCTGCCCTGGTACGAGGGCGCGCCGCTGCCCATGCCGTTCATCTATGTCGCCGGCATCTGGATGGCGGTGTTTTCCTCGATCGCCTTTACCGCCATCTATGCCTTCCGCGTCGCCGAGGAAGCCCGCCTGCTCGCCAACGCGCTTGCCGCCACCGAACTGGTTTTGCAACGTGAGCAGCATTTGTCGGCGCTGGATGGCCTCGCCGCCGCGGCCGCGCACGAGCTCGGTACGCCGCTCGCCACCATCGCCCTTGTCTCCAAGGAGATGGAAAAGGCGCTGGGCGACGACCCGAAATACGGCGAGGACGTCAAACTGCTGCGGTCGCAGAGCGAGCGCTGCCGCGAGATCCTGAAACGCCTGACCAGCCTGTCCTCCGAGGGCGAGGCGCATCTGTCGCGTCTGCCGCTGACCTCGCTGGTCGAGGAGGTGACGGCGCCGCACCGCGATTTCGGCATCTCGATCAAGCTGCGGCCGGGCGAGCGCATCGGCCCCGAACCGGTCGGGCGGCGCAATCCCGGCGTCATCTACGGCCTCGGCAATCTGGTCGAGAACGCCGTCGACTTCGCCCGCAAGACCGTCACTATACGCTGGAGCTGGGACGAGCTCGACGTCACCTTCTCGATCATCGACGACGGGCCGGGCTTTCCGCCCGAAATCATCGACCGCATCGGCGAGCCCTATATGTCGACGCGCCAGGGCAACGAAGCCGGCGGTGGCCTGGGTCTAGGGCTGTTCATCGCCAAAACCTTGCTCGAACGCTCCGGCGCCACGCTCGATTTCCGCAATTCGAGCGGGCTGGGCGAGGGCGCCATCGTGCAGATATCGTGGCCGCGCACCGTCTTCCTAAACCCGGAATCGGTGGGAACCTCGATGTTCGACACCGCCTGAGGCATTTTGATTTGGCGCACGATCCTTTCCGAAAATCGATTACGATTTTCGGGGTCATGCACTGGCTGAGACCGGCAAAATTGGACAATGGCGTTCAGGAACTATATCTGCGTAAAATTAAGGCAGCAGGATTTTTTGAGACGATGACTGGCGAAGAAACAATTGGCGCAATGGTTGAAGGCGAGGACACCTCGCTGCTGATCGTCGACGACGACAAGCCGTTCCTGACGCGGCTGGCGCGGGCCATGGAAACCAGGGGTTTCGTGGTCGAGACGGCCGAGAGCGTCGAGGAGGCGGTGGCCAAGGCGCGCGCCCATCCACCGGCCTATGCGGTGGTCGACATGCGGCTTGGCGACGGCAATGGCCTCGACGTCGTCGCTGCCATCCGCGAGAAGCGCGACGATGCCCGCACGGTCATCCTCACCGGCTATGGCAACATCGCCACCGCGGTGACGGCGGTGAAGCTCGGCGCCATCGACTATCTGTCGAAGCCCGCCGATGCCGACGATGTGTTTGCAGCACTTACCCGCACCGCCGGCGAACGCGCCGCCCCGCCCGAAAACCCGATGTCGGCCGACCGCGTGCGCTGGGAACACATCCAGCGCGTCTACGAAATGTGCGACCGCAACGTCTCCGAAACCGCGCGGAGGCTGAACATGCACCGCCGCACACTGCAGCGGATACTGGCCAAGCGCGCGCCGCGTTAATCACCAATGGCGCAGGCCAATCGTCGAGGTCGGCATCGCCCCTCATTGCCCTGCCGGGCATTTCTCCCCGTGAACGGGGAGAAAGAAGCTGGCCGCAACGCCGGCGATTGGCGAAACCAATGGCGACAGCATCCCTCGCCCCGTTTACGGGGAGAGGATGCCGGCAGGCAGGTGAGGGGCAGCGCCGACGCTCGGAACGTGTGACGCTTGCCCTGCCATCGACCTTTGCGCATCATCGCTAACGCCACCGGGAAACCCGGCAACGGAGAACACATGCGCGACGAGCGGCCGAAATCCATCCTTCGCGAATTCCTCGATGGCGAGGCTGCCGGCGGCATCATCCTGATGGTGGCGGCTGCCCTGGCCCTGATCGTGGCCAATTCGCCGCTGGCCGAAACCTATTTCGCCGCACTCCACGCCTATCTCGGTCCGCTCAGCCTCTCGCACTGGATCAATGACGGGCTGATGGCGGTGTTCTTCTTGCTGGTCGGCCTCGAGATCAAGCGCGAGATGCTGGATGGCCAGCTCTCGACCTGGCCGCGCCGTGTGCTGCCGGGCGTCGCCGCCGCCGGCGGCATGCTGGTTCCGGCGCTGGTCTATGTCGCCATCAACCGAAACAATGCGGCCGCGCTCTCCGGTTGGGCGATCCCGACCGCCACCGACATCGCCTTTGCGCTCGGGGTGCTGTCGCTGCTCGGCAATCGCGTGCCGGCGTCGCTGAAAATCTTTCTCACCGCGCTCGCCATCATCGACGATCTCGGCGCTGTCATCATCATCGCCGTCTTTTACACAAGCGGCCTGTCGCTCGCCTATCTCGGCGCCGCCTTTGGCGTCATCGCCGTGCTCGTCGTGCTCAACCGCATGCGGGTGACGACGCTGACGCCCTATCTCGTGCTCGGCGCCATCCTGTGGGTGCTGGTGCTGAAATCGGGCGTGCACGCGACGCTGGCCGGCGTCGCGCTGGCGCTCACCATCCCGCTCAAAGTGTCTCCCGGCAGCGGCCACGATCTCGACCATTCGCCGCTGCACCGGCTGGAGCACGGCCTGCACAAGATCGTGCCCTTCTTCGTCATCCCGATCTTCGGTTTTGCCAATGCCGGCGTGTCGTTGGCCGGCCTCAGCGCCGCTGCCCTGGTTGAGCCACTGACGCTCGGCGTTGCCGCCGGCCTCGTGCTGGGCAAGCTGGTCGGCGTCTTTGGCTCGTCGGCGCTGGCCATCCGGCTCGGCTTCGCCGACCTGCCGGTCAATGCCGGCTGGCTGCACATGGTCGGCATTTCGCTTTTGTGCGGCATCGGCTTCACCATGAGCCTGTTCATCGGCCTGCTCGCCTTCGCCAACGACGTGGCGCTGCAGGACGCGGTCAAGGTCGGAATCCTGGCCGGCTCGTTCATCGCCGCGCTGCTCGGCGCCGCCGTGCTGCTGATGGCGCCGGCCGTGGAGAAATCGACGAAGACTAAAGCAATTCCAGGAAAAGTGTGATCGGTTTTCCGTCCGGAATTGCGCAGGAACAAAGAGATAGAGCGGTTCGCCGTTTCCGCGAAACGGTGAAACGCTCTAGATTGGCGGCAGGCCGAAAGCCGCGAACAGTTCGGGTCCGAGCGGCGGCACATAGATCGTCAGCGAGGCGATCTTGCCGTCCGCAGCTTCGATGACATGCAGCGAATGCGCGCGCCATACAAGGTCCTGATGGCTGCGTGCGTAGACGCCGACCGCCGGTTGGGCGTTGGCTCCGATGGCCACCGTGCGGTAGCCCGAAAAATTGCCCCAGATGGTCGCCAAGAAAGCATGGATCGCCTCGCGTCCCCGGTACCATTCCCGCCATGGCGGCATGTGGTAGGTGGCGTCCTCCTTCAAGAGTTCGATGAGGCTGTCGAGCTTGGCCGCCTGCCAGGCCTGCATGTAGCGCTCGAGCAGCAGCGCCTCTTGCCGGTTGGGCCGTGACCGCTGCTGCGGACGCCCCTGAGGATATCGCTCGCCCAGCGTTGCGCGGGCCCGCTGCAAGGCGCTGTTGATCGAAGCGGTCGAGCCGCCCAGCAATTGCGCCGTCTCGACAGCCGACCATCCCAGCACATCGCACAGAAGCAGAATGGCCCGCTGCCTGGCCGGCAGAAGCTGGATCGCCGCAACGAAGGCGAGCTGGACCGCTTCACGGGCTTCGTAGCGGGCTTCCGGACCGGGCTCGTCGTCAACGAGGTCCGGAAGCTCCGTGTCCGGATACGGCTCCAGCCAGGTGAACTCGGCGGCGGGCCCGCCGGTGGCCCGCCCGTCGGTCTCAGGTCGTCCGGGCTGCTGGAGAATGCGATGCGCCGTCGACCTCGCCTTGATGGCGTTGAGGCAGCTGTGGGTCGCGATCGTATAGAGCCAGCCGCGCACCGAGCCCCGGCCGTCGAATTGCGACCTGCCGCGCCACGCCCTCAGGAACGTGTCCTGGACAAGGTCGTCTGCCTCATGCAGCGAGCCCATCATCCGGTAGCAATGGAGTTTGAGCTCGCGGCGGTGGGCCGCCGTCAAACGCTCGAAGGCCAGTCGATCGAGGATCGGCCGGCCCAGGGGCTCAACAGGGCCAGGAGCGTCTGTCATGGAGGAGCCTGCGGTGCTGAAGCTTCCTGGCATGGTGCGCGCCTCACGCCGCTGCCGCAAGTCCGCTGCCGCTGACGGCGAAGGAGCTGCCTTCCAATTTGCCGGTGGCGAGCGCGACCACCGCGCGGCCGACATCGGCCGGCGTCTGCATGTCGGTCATGCTCGCGAGGACGTCTGCGGGCCGGATGCCCAAATAGGCCGCAAAGCCATCGAGCCCGGCATCGCCTATGCCGGTCCCTGGCATGATGCGAGCCGGTGCGAGCGCCATAAATCGCAGGTCCAGCCCAAGCCGATCCGATTCCTTCTGGCAATGACCGGCCAGGAACATCTGCATGCGCTTTGCGCCTGCATACCCGCCGGCGAACGGCGGTCCGCCGGTCAAGGCTGCGCCGCTGGAGATCAGCACAACCCGGCTGCCTGGCTTCAGCCGGCCCTGGAGCGCGGCCTTGCAGAACAGGAACGACGCCTTGACGTCCATTTCCCAGTTCACCGAGAAGTCCTCCCAGCTCTGATCCTGGACGGGCGCGGACGGGGCAAGGGCGCCGGCGCAGATCACCAGCACGTCCGGCTCGAGCGCGGCGAAAACCGCATCGGGTGCGGTCTCGTCGGTGGCGTCGACCGCAAGCGTCTTCACACCTGATGTCTCCCAGGAGAGTTCCTTCAGCGCCGCTGCACCGCGAGCAACGGCAAGCACTGTCGCGCCCTCGCCAAGCGCAGCCTCCACGATTGAGCGGCCGACACCCCGGCTGCCTCCGACGACGACGACATTCTGACCTTGTAACGATCGCATGGATCACCTCTCTTTCCGGCCGCCGGACCATCCAGCGCCTATTGATGCCTATTGATCAGGACAATCGAGGTGATCGGAAATCATCGGTGCAGGTCAAAAATTGTCTCGATGGATCGGCGGGCTCGCGCGAAGCCGTGGTCGGACACAAGCGGGACGCGCCACCGTCTGTTATTCGCTCTCCCCCTCCAGCGCCGGCACCGCCACGCCCGCCAACTCCGCCGCCAGCAGCCGCGCTGCACCCGCCCTTGCAATGCGCAGCATCAGCGCCTTGCGCGTCGCCGCCGCCATGCGGTGCTCCGGCGCATCGCGCAGGACCTCGGCGCCGTAGCCGTCGGAAAGGATGAAGCCGCATTCCTCCGGGAAGATCTCCGCCGGCACGCCGGGATGGGTGGCGAAGAAGAAGCGGTCGGAATGCAGCCGGTAATCAGGCCATTTGCGGTCGACGCGAAAATCCTCGATCGAGGATTTGATCTCGATGATCCAGATGTCGCCTTGCCGGGTCAGCGCCACCAGATCGGCGCGCCGGCCTGTGGCCAGCGACAGTTCAGGCAGCACATGCATGCCCATCTGCATCAACAGCCGCTGCACGCCACGCCGCACCAGCATGGCGCGTTCCGACTGGCGGCCGTCGATCAGGGGATTGAGGGGAATCGGTGAAATGATCGGCATGGCAGCCACCATGCCAGATTTTGTTCACGGTTTGAACCTGTTTTCGAGGGGGGATTGTATGGTTGACAAATCCAAAGTGAATAGGAACGTCGTCCTCGACAGGCCGACAGTCATTCGGAGCTTTCTCTATTAGTTAGCGTGGACTAATATGCTAACTTCTCCGGGTGGGGAGGGCCGCGCGCATGTCGGATCGAGATGCTTCAGCTCCCGCTACAATCGTGCCAACCACGATGCCGACCCCCATTTGCCTTGGCGTCATGCCTGAAGGGCTTTGGGTGGAAGCATTCCAAACCGATGAGGATGTCCGCCAGTATTGGCGAGGTTATGCCATTGGGGGCGCGGTGTGCGCCTTTCTGCTGATCATCGAGCTTCTGGCAATTCACCTGCTGCTCTGAGCTAGCCCGCCCTTCCATAAGGGGGGCCGCTCGCGTTAGGATTGAAGTTCCTGCTTGGGGAAGGGGGAACTATGTATTCGCGAGGTGTCACGGTTGATCTTATTTTCACCGCTGCAGCGGGCGTCGCTACTGTCGTATGCGTGCTCTTGACTCAAAGGTACAAGGTCAAGCGGTCACTTCTAATCCGCTTGTTTTTCCTGATTATGATTGGGACAATTTTGCTGGAAATGAAGGTGGCAGTCGCTTTCGGATTTTGATCCCAGCATCAGCGCCTCATTAGGCGATTATCCGGTTGGCAACCCAGGGGCGAAGGCTTGATCCGAGCGTCTTCCGCGATCGCACCATATTTGGTCTGGGTGCAGTCTGGTATTGATCCAGGGCGGCCCTATGTCGTGCCAATCAACTTCCGCTCTTAACTATAAGACGGCAGGACGAAAGTCTTGTGCCGTGAACGCAAAGGTCTGATGTAACCGCTTTGGTTCCGGTCTTGTCCATTGGACGTTCCGTATTTTAGTCAAACGAGATATTAGACCTACGGGAAGTCAGCTTTCGTGCGCCACCCCAGCCATGGCGGCCCGAACCGGCCCGTTCCAGACCATAGTGGCACCCTAATCAACCCCTGGGGCATGCCTTCAGGCCACCTCGACCGTCACCGGCACGCCCCGCCGCAGCGAGTTGCTGATCGCGGAAATCTCACCGGCTTTGTCGATGACCTTCCGGGGATCTGAGCCGTCCAGTGTTTCGCAGGAAACGGTCATCGTGGCTGAGGTCGCCAGCAACGGCTTGCCATCGAGGTTCACGGTCACGCTGACGGCGATCTTTCCCAGACCAACGCCCATCTCCTCGGCGACATAGCGCAGGTCGTTGCAGAAGCAGCCGCCGATCGCCAGCGCCAGCATCTGGGCGCCGTTGAAGCCCAGCCCCATGCCGCCGGCCTTGCCTTCGGGCCGGTCGACGACCACCGTATGTCCGCCGGCCCAGCCCATCGCGGCCTGCGTGCCCTCGACAGTGCGCAGTTCAACGGTTGCCGACATCATCGCTGGATCGCCCTCCCTGCGAAGCGCCAAAAGCGTCCGGCGCCTAGTCCTTCAAGCCGTGGCCGACGTCGACCTGTCTCCGGCCGGCGCCGACCCCGCAATATCGTCCAGGATCGGGCAGTCCGGCCGGTCGTCGCCATGGCAGGCATGGATCAGCTTCTGCAAGGTCGCGCGCATCGACTGCAGCTCGCGCACCTTCTCCTCGATCGCACTGACATGGGCAGCGGCGATCTCGCGCACATCGTGGCTGGCGCGACTGCGATCGCGATAGAGCGCCATCAACTGGCGGCAATCGTCGATTGAAAAGCCGAGGTTGCGGGCGCGGCGCAGGAAAGCCAGCCGGTGGATGTCGTCGCTGGAATAATCGCGATAGCCATTGCCGGCGCGCGCCGGCGCGATCAGGCCGATCTCTTCATAGTAGCGGATGGTCTTGGCCGGCAGGCCAGACCGCGCCGCGGCATCGCCAACATTCATAGTGGTTCCTCGATGTGGTTCCCTGAATCTGGGCCATCCGACAGGACCGCCCATTGTTTTTCCTTCACAATCCCGTGACCCCTGTTGCCGAAATGCCATAGTTGACGGCTTACCGGCGGGTAAGGTCTCGCATATAGGCATCGCGCGCTTGGCAAGCAAAGCAAATGCCAGCATGAATGATTTCAGGAAAAGCGGCCGCAACGTGCCGCTCGATTCTGGGCGGGGCATCGGACCATTTCATGCGCATGAAGTCATTTGCAATCGTCGCTGCACTTGCGTTGTCGACCGCGATCTCGGGTTGCAGCACGATCGGCTCGCAGCTCTTCAGCAACAACTACGGCGCGGTGAACGATGCAGGTTATCAACTGCCGCGCATCCCGATCGAGAAGGTGCCGTTGAAGTACCACCGGCAGGAGGTGAATTACGACACCTCGGAAAAGCCGGGCACCATTGTCGTCGATACCCAGAACAAGTTTCTCTACTTCGTCGAAGGCGACGGCCGGGCGATCCGCTACGGCATCGGCGTCGGCCGCGAAGGTTTTGAATGGCACGGCACCGCCCACATCGCGTTGAAGCGCGAATGGCCGACCTGGACCCCGCCGCGGCAGATGATCCAGCGCCAGCCGGAGCTCGCCAAGTTCGCGGGCGGCATGGAGCCGGGCCTGAAGAACCCGCTCGGCGCGCGCGCCATGTACCTCTTCAACAAGGGCGGCGACATGGGCTACCGCCTGCATGGCAGCCCGGAGTGGAATTCGATCGGCAAGGCGATGTCGTCGGGCTGCATCCGGCTGATGAACCAGGACATTATCGACCTCTACGACCGCACGTCGGTCGGCGCCAAGGTCATTGTGATGTGATTACAGTTCGTGCGCGGACCGTCTAGGCAACAACGGACGTCCCAAACAGAAAACCGGGCAATTTGGCCCGGTTTTTTGTTTTTTACGGCACTGGCGGAAGCTCTGCGCTGAGAACTCTCAGGAAACCTGCTCGACCTGCTGCACTTCCGGCACGAAATGCCGAAGCAGGTTCTGGATGCCGTGCTTCAGCGTCGCCGTTGACGACGGGCAGCCGGCGCAGGCGCCCTTCATGTGCAGGAACACGGTGCCGTTCTCGAAGCCGCGGAAGGTGATGTCGCCGCCATCCTGAGCAACCGCCGGGCGCACCCTGGTGTCGAGCAGTTCCTTGATGGTGATGACCAGTTCCTCGTCGGCCTTGTCGTAGAATTCGCCGGTCTGGCTGGTCTCGGCGGCGGGGCCGGCATTGACCATGACAGGCGCGCCCGACATGAAATGCTCCATGATGGCGCCGAGGATGGCCGGCTTCAGATGCTGCCAGTCGGGGCCGTCCTTGGTCACGGTGATGAAGTCATAGCCGAAGAAGACGCCGGTGACGCCGGGAATCTCGAACAGGCGGCCGGCCAGCGGCGAGGCGCCCGCCGCACTGTCGGCATCGCGGAAATCGGCGGTGCCTTCGACAAGCACTTCCTTGCCGGGCAGGAATTTCAGCGTTGCCGGGTTCGGCGTCGATTCGGTCTGGATGAACATGGCCGTCTCCGTGCCCCATTCGGGCAGCTAGTTTGGAGTAATTCTAAATAGGCTCAATTGGCTGGACATTCAAGCGAAACGCATCGCTCAAACGGCTGGCTGGCGGAATGTTTTTTGCTGGCCCTTACCTCAAGCCGAGGCGTGTTGAGATTCAAGGCCGGCTCACCTCAGGCGAGGCTGTCGATCTCCTCGTCCGACAAATTCTGCGGCACCACCGTGACCGGAATGGGGAAGGCCGCGCCCTTGCCGGCGACAGCGCCGACCAGCGGTCCGGGCCCTTCCTTGCCGGCGCCTGCGGCCAGCACCAGGATGGCGATATCCTGGTCTTCCTCGATCAGTTTGTGGATCTCTTCAGTCGGCTTGCCTTCGCGCACCACCATTTCGGGCTCGATACCGAGCTTCTGGCGCACCTTGTTGGCATAGCCGTCGAGAGCGGCGCGTGCCGTGGCGTTGGCCTCCTCGCGCATGATCTTCTCGACGCCCAGCCAGTGCTGGAAATCATCCGGCGTGATGATGTAGAGCAACACCAGTGTGCCGCTGGTGCTCTGCGCCCGCTTCGAGGCGTAAGCGACGGCGCGCTCGCACTCCGGCGTGTCGTCGATGATCGCCAGGAATTTCCTGCGATGGCCGGCTTCGCGACTGAGGCGTTTGGAGACCATATCTATCTACTCGATGCTATTTCGGCTGCAATCTGCCACCCGCGCCGGCCGGCCGCAAGCGGCCGGCCTTGTGCCAGCGTGGTGCAGTGCACTGTGACGGCTACGCTCAGCCCTGTAGCAGGCCGATAATGTCGCGCACGGTCTTCATCGTGGTCTCGGCCAGCACGCCGGCGCGCTCGCCGCCATCCTTCAGCACCGCATCGACATAGGCGCGGTCGCCCTCGATGCGGCGCATCTCGCCGGCGATCGGCGCCAGCTTTTCCACGGCAAGGTCGGCCAGCGCCGGCTTGAACACCGAAAACTGCTGGCCGCCGAATTCCTTCAGCACGTCGGCCTTCGACATCTCGGCCAGCCCGGCATAGATGCCGACCAGGTTTTCCGCCTCGGGTCGGCTTTCCAGTCCGTCGACCTCGCTCGGCAAGGCCTCCGGGTCGGTCTTGGCCTTGCGGATCTTCTTCGAGATGGTGTCGGCATCGTCGGTCAGGTTGATGCGCGACAGATCCGACGGGTCCGATTTCGACATTTTCTTCGAACCGTCGCGCAGGCTCATGATGCGCGCTGCCGGGCCGCCGATCACCGGTTCGGTGATCGGGAAAAAGCCGTTCACTGTCTCTTCGCCGACCTGCATCTCGACGCCGACGCCAAGGCTGGCGATGCGGCTCGAAAAGTCGTTGTTGAATTTTTGAGCGATGTCGCGGGTCAGCTCCAGATGCTGCTTCTGGTCCTCGCCCACCGGCACATGGGTGGCGCGGTAGAGCAGGATGTCGGCTGCCATCAGCGAGGGATAGGCGAGCAGGCCCAGCGAGGCATTCTCGCGGTCCTTGCCGGCCTTGTCCTTGAACTGCGTCATCTTGTTCATCCAGCCGATGCGCGCCACGCAGTTGAAGATCCAGGCCAGCTCGGCATGTTGCATCACCCGCGATTGGTTGAAGACGATGTGCTTCTTCGGGTCGATGCCGGAGGCGAGGAAGGCGGCGGTGATCGAGCGGGTCTGGTCGGCGAGGTCGTCATGGACGAGCTGTGCGGTCAGCGAATGCAGGTCGACGACGCAATAGATGCAGTCGGACGTGTCCTGCAGGGCGACGAATTTCTTGATGGCGCCGAGATAGTTGCCGAGATGCAGATTACCGGTCGGCTGGACGCCGGAAAAGACGAGCTGTTTGAAGGCGGTCATGGGTTCCTCATGGCTTGTGGAGGGCCGTATAAGCGTGATTCCGAAAAGTTGCAGACTTTTCGGAGCCAATCACGCGGCTGGAAACCGCGTGCGGCGAAAGTCTTGCGACGGCGCGCTTATGGACGAAGGGGCGGACGGGATCAAGACCGGTGTTGCCGTTAGCTCGCCCGGACTATTCGTCCAGATCGGCCTTTGGCGCCGGCGCCGCTGCCTTGCCCGAGCCGCGTTTCACGTTGCGACGGATCATGCCGAAATCGGCGCCGCCGGTGGCAAAGGCGGTGACGAAGTAGAGCAGCGCGCCGCCGGCCACCAGCGCCAGCAATGTCGTTGCCTTGATCACCAAGGGCGAGCCGGGGCCGAGCCTGACGGCCAGCCAATGCTCGGCGAAATAGAGCGCGGCCGCCATCACCGCAGCCGACAGCACCAGGCGGGGAATCCGCTTCAACAGCGGCACGTCACGGCCCCAATGGCCGCGCCGGATCAACACCGCAAGCAGCATCATGGCGTTGACCCAGCCGGCGACGGCCGAGGCGACCGCAATGCCGGGCGCGCCCATCCTGGGAAACAGCGTCAGCGCGGTCGCGACGTTCACGCCCACCGAAATGGCGGCGAACATCATAGGGGTCCGCGTATCCTCGCGCGCGAAATAGCCGGGGGTGAAGGCCTTGATCAGCACGAAGGCCGGCAGTCCGAGGCCGAAGATCGCCAGGATCGCCGCCACCGTCGGCGTCGAGCCGTTGGCGGCAAAGGCGCCGCGCTCATAGACCAGCCGCACGATCGGCTCCGACATGACCCAGAGCGCCGCCGCCGCCGGCAAGGTCATGAACAGCGTGAACTCGACCGAGCGGTTCTGCAGGTTGGCTGCCTCGACCAGATTGCCCGATTTCAGCGCCCGCGACAGTTCCGGCAACAGCACGATCGCCACCGCGACGCCGACGACGCCGAGCGGCAGCTGGTAGATGCGGTCGGCGTAAGCCAGCGAGGACACGGCGCTGTCCTGCGCCGAGGCGATCGCCGTGCCGATCAGCTGGTTGATCTGGGTGATGCCGCCGGTTATCGCCGCCGGCAGCGCCAGGATCAGCAGCCGCTTGACGTTGGGCGTCATCTTCGGCCGGCGAAAACCGATCGCAATGCCGGCATTGCGCACCGCGATCCAGACGATGGCGAGCTGCACCAGGCCGGCCGCCAGCACGCCCCAGGACAGGCTGAAGCCGACATCATGCGCATCCATGCCGTGGTACCAGGCATAGCCGAGCACGCTGATCAGGATGATGTTGAGGAAAGCGGGCGCAACGGCCGCCGCGAAATAGCGGCGCAGCGAATTCAGCATGCCGGCCATCATGGCGGCCAGCGACATGCAGATGAGATAGGGGAACATGATCGTCGCAAGCAGGACGGTCGTCTCGAACTTGCCCGGTGTGTCGGCAAAGCCCGGCGCCACCAGATAGCGCACGATCAGCGGCATCGCCAGTTCCATGACGATGGTCAGCGCCAGCAGCGCCGAGAACAGCACGCCGAACACTTCCTCCGAAAAGCGCTTGGCGCCGTCGGTGCCGTGGGTCTCGATCTCCTTGGCAAACAGCGGCACGAAGGCGGCGTTGAACGCGCCCTCGGCAAACAGCCGGCGAAACGTGTTGGGAAACTGGAAGGCGGCGTTGAAGGCGTCCGCCATCGGTCCGGTGCCGAGTGCGGCCGCCATCAGCATCTCGCGGCCAAAGCCGAGCGCGCGGCTCATCAGCGTGCCGGATGCAACTGTGGCGAATTTCTTGACGAGGCTCATGCGCGCGGAGATTGCCTGGGTGATTGGGAGAAAGGGGGTGATTGGGACAAAGTGATGGTCACTCGGCCGCCGCCTTGGCCTTGCCGCCGCGCTCGGGGGCCACGCCCTCCAGCGCTGTGATAAGCCTGGTGTGGATGGCGGCCGTGCGCGCCGGGCTGTCGATCTTCTGTCCCGTCAGGTCGGTGACATAGAAAGTGTCGATGACCTTCTCGCCGAAGGTGGTGATGTGGGCCGAGGCGATGTCGAGCGACAGGTCGGACAGCGCGCTGGTGATCTCCGACAACAGGCCCGGCCGGTCCAGCCCCTCGACCTCGATCACCGAAAACCGGTTCGACAGCGTGTTGCGGATCTCGGCGCGCGGCGGAATCTTGAACACCTTGGCGCCGCGCCGCGGCCTGGTGCGCTTCTCGATCATCTCCGGCAGCCAGCTCTTGCCCGACAGCACGTCCTCGATCAGCCGGCCGACGCGCTCGGCACGGCGGCGCTCGTCCTCGTCGCGGTCGAATTCGCGGGAGATCAGGATGATGTCCAGCGCGCGGCCGTCGGATGTGGTGAAGATCTGCGCGTCGACGATGTTGCCACCGGCCCCCGCACAGGCGCCGGCAATCACCGAAAGCAGGCGTGGATGGTCCTGCGCCAGCACGGTGATCTCGGTCACCGCTTCGAACTGGTGGGTCCTGACCACGGTGGCGAGCTTCTTGCCCGCCGCGTCGGCTTCGCGGATGAATTCGGCATGGCGCAGCTGATCGGCAAGGTCGACGGTCAAGAGGTAATTCTCATAGTGCAGGCCGACATAGCGCTTGCGCGCCTTGTCCGGCCAGTCGGCCAGCGCCTCGGCCAGACGCTCGCGCGCCGCCGCCGTGCGCTTGGCGCGCGACACCTCCGAGAAGCCGCCGGTCAACAGTAGCTCGGTCTCGTAGTATAGCGTGCGCAGCAACTGGCCCTTCCAGCCGTTCCAGACGCCTGGCCCGACGCCCCTGATATCGCAGACGGTCAGGATCAACAGTAGCTTCAGCCGTTCGACCGACTGCACGATCGAGGCGAAATCCTCGATCGTCTTGCGGTCGTTGAGGTCGCGGGTCTGCGCCGTCATCGACATCAAGAGATGGTTCTCGACCAGCCAGGCGACCGTCTCGGTGTCGGCGGCCGACAGCCCCATATGCGGGCAGATGCGCCGTGCGATCCGGGCGCCGGCCTCGGAGTGATCCTCCGGCCTGCCCTTGGCGATGTCGTGCAGCAGCACCGCCACATAAAGCGCCTCGCGGCTCTTCTTCAGCCCGGGCATCAACGTGTGCGACAGCGGATGCACCTTTTCGCCATCGCCGCGCTCGATCTCGGCCAGCACGCCGATGCAGCGGATCAGGTGCTCGTCCACCGTATAGTGGTGGTACATCGAGAACTGCATCATGGCGACGATCTTGCCGAAGTCGGGGATCAGCTTGCCGAGCAGGCCGGCCTCGTTCATGCGCCGCAGATTGAGCTCGGCATTGCGGTCCGAGGTCAGGATGTCGAGAAACAGCCGGTTGGCCTCCTCGTCGCGCCGCAGCGACTTGTTGACGAGACCGAGCGAACGCGTGAGCAGCTTCAGCGCATCGGGATGGAATTCCAGCCCGTGCTTGTCGGCGAACCAGAACAGCCTGAGCAGATTGACCGGGTCGCGCTCGAACACCGTGTCGTCGGCGACGTTGATGCGATGGTTGTCGACGATGAAATCGGACGTGCCGGCCAGCTTGCGCTTGCGGCGCTGGAAGGTGAGGAAGATGCGGTTGAAGCCCGGCACGTGCTTGGCCTGCTCTTCCTCGAGCGCTGCGCAGAAGATGCGGGTCAGGTCGCCGACATCCTTGGCGACGAGAAAATAGTGCTTCATGAAGCGCTCGACCGCCGACAGGCCGGGATGGGTGGTGTAACCGAGACGCTCGGCGATTTCGCGCTGGATGTCGAAATGCAGCCGCTCCTCGGGCTTGCCGGTGAGGAAATGCATGTGGCAGCGCACCGCCCACAGAAAGTCCTCGGCCTTGAGGAACTCCCTGTATTCGGCCTCGGTGAAAACGGCCTTGTCGACCAACTCCTCGCCGGTGCGCACGCGATAGAAGTATTTCGCGATCCAGAACAGCGTCTGCAAATCGCGCAGACCGCCCTTGCCGTCCTTGACATTGGGCTCGACCAGATAGCGGCTTTCGCCGGCCTTGGCATGGCGCTCGTCGCGTTCGGCGAGCTTGGCCTGCACATATTCCGGCCCGGTGGTGCGCACCACTTCATGGTCGAAGCGGGTCAGCAATTCATCAAAGAGCTTTTGCTCCCCCCACAGGAACCGCGCTTCCAGGATCGAGGTGCGGATGGTGATGTCGCTGCGCGACAGCCTCAGGCACTCGTCGATGTTGCGGGTGGCGTGGCCGACCTTCAGCCCGAGATCCCACAGCATGTAGAGCATGTATTCGACGATCTGTTCGCCCCACGGCGTCTGCTTGTAGGGCAGCAGGAACAAGAGGTCGATGTCGGAACCCGGCGCCAGCGTGCCGCGGCCATAGCCGCCGACCGCGACGACGGCCATGCGTTCGGCGGTCGACGGGTTTTTCACCCGATAGACATGGGTCGCGGCGAACTCGTAGAGGGCGCGGATGATCTCGTCCATGAGATGCGACAGCCGGGCAGCACACGCCGCGCCGCTGCCATCGTCCATCAGCATGCGCTCGGCGATCTTGCGACCCTCGGTCAGGCGTCCCTTCAACAGCTTGAGCGCACCGACGCGCGCGCCGGGCTCGGCGCCGTTGCCGGCCGAGGTCAGCGCCGTCATCTCGCGGCGCAGGGCGTCGCCGTCGATCAGCTCGTCGAGTTTGAGGGAGATTTTTGCCATAAGTTACCGGTCGGCCTCGCCTTTCGGCGGCGTCTATAGCGCGTTTTCACGGCGCTGTGTATGGGGCGGACGGACGCGTCGGCCGCGATACTCGAACGGGATGATTTTCTCCCGCCGTAGCCGGAAGAGATCGGCGATGTGCCTCGCTAGTCGCCTTATCTCGATGCCTACCTTGGCTGCAATCGGCTTGTGGCGCCTTTTGCCCATCCCGCTTGCGGCCCATTCCTCTTCGCGCTCCTGCTTGAGCAGGCTCGGCAATTGCACTGGCCCGCCGCCAAGGAACTGAGCCTGCAGGCACAAAGCCGGCACAAGCTGATAAATGACGTCGCGGGACGAGGTCGCAAAACGCGGATTGAAGACGAGATGATCGACGGGAATGGCGATCTCATTCGCCGCCTCGATGAGGTCTCGTGCAGCCTGTCTCGACAGGATGTACCCGGCCGCGCCGATATGGACGGCGTGCAGCCTGCTCGCGGAAAAACCGTGGCCACAGGCAACTTGCTTGCGTGAAATCACGGTTCGATTGAAGAACGTTTCCAGTTTGACGATGTCGGCATCGGCGGGAATCCAGCCCACATCGGCAAGCAAAGCGCCGGCATTGTCAGAGAAGACGACATCGTCCTCGAAGATGGCGCCATAGAGGTCATCGCCTGCCGCGATCATCGACCAACACTGTTTGTGACTGAGCAGGCAAGCGATCTCGGTGTCGGCCATACGCAAACGCTTTTTTCTTTGCGGCATTTCGGCCAGATCCGGCCGATCGCGCGCGTCGATGGCGACGACCCGTTCAAAGGCAACGCCGATGCGGGCGAACTCGGCCGACACATGGGCGAGGCGGTCGCGGGACCGATCGAGATTGATAACCAGGCATTTCATTGGGGTGGGTTCGATGCAGCGGGACGCGGTAGCCGCGTCCATAACATAGGAAAGAAATTGCGTAAGCGATTTTTCCCTCGATGCCGCCCGATGGCGGCCACGATCGAAAAGTCGAAATCGCCCCTTGACCTTCCAGTTACTGGAAGCACTACCTCCGCACCCAGACAGACATGAAGGCATTTATTTGATGGCGCATTCCGAGCATCACCACCACGCGCACACGGCCGATGGCGGCTGCTGTGCGGCAAAGGCGGCTGCGCCGACCGCCGAGGCCGTGGTGCGCGATCCCGTCTGCGGCATGAGCGTCGATCCGGCAGCGGGCAAGCCGTCGGTCGAGCATGGCGGTCGCCTCTTTCACTTCTGCAGCGAGAATTGCCGCACGAAATTCGTCGCTGAGCCTGAAAAATACCTGACCGCCACGGACCCGGTCTGCGGCATGAGCGTGGATCGTGCCACAGCCAGGCATTTCTTCCGGCACGAAGGCCAGGGTTTCTATTTCTGCTCGGCCGGATGCCAGGCGAAGTTTGAGGCCGAGCCGCAAAAATATCTCGACGACAGGCCGGCACTGCTGCCAATGCCGAAAGGTACGCAATACACCTGTCCGATGCATCCCGAGATCATTCGCGACAAGCCCGGCTCGTGCCCGATCTGCGGCATGGCGCTGGAGCCGATGGGCGTTCCTACCGGCGATGAGGGCCCGAACCCCGAACTGGTCGACTTCACCAGGCGGTTCTGGGTCAGTACGGTGCTGTCCGTGCCGCTGCTGATCGTCGCCATGGCGCCGATGCTCGGTGTGACCTTCCAGGCCTTTGTCGACGAGCGCACGATGGTTTGGCTCGAACTGGCGCTGGCGAGCCCCGTCGTGCTGTGGGCGGCCTTCCCGTTCTTCCATCGCGGCTGGGATTCACTGGTCAACCGCAGCCCCAACATGTGGACGCTGATTTCGCTCGGTGTGGGTGCTGCCTATCTCTACAGCGTCGTGGCGACGCTGTTTCCGGATATCTTTCCGCATCAGTTCCGCGGTCATGGCGGCGCCGTGCCGGTCTATTTCGAGGCCGCCGCCGTCATCGTCGCGCTGGTGTTCCTCGGCCAGGTCCTCGAATTGCGGGCACGTGAAAAGACCGGCTCGGCCATTCGCGCGCTGCTCGACCTGGCGCCGAAGACGGCGCGGCTGCTGGGCGTGGACGGCTCCGAGACCGACGTGCCGCTCGATGCGGTCAAGGCCGGCGACAGGCTGCGCATCCGTCCGGGCGATGCCGTGCCGGTCGACGGCATCGTGCTTGAGGGTCGCTCCTCGGTCGACGAATCGATGATTTCGGGTGAGCCGCTGCCGGTCGAAAAGACTGAAGGCGATGCCTTGACCGGCGGCACGCTCAACAAAAACGGTTCGCTGATTATGCGCGCCGAAAAGGTCGGCGCGGAAACCACGCTGGCGCGCATCGTTGAACTGGTGGCCAAAGCACAGCGTTCACGCGCGCCGATTCAAGGGTTGGCCGACCGCGTCTCCTTCTACTTCGTCCCCGCCGTCGTGCTGGTGGCGCTTGCCGCCTTTGCCGCCTGGGCCGTCTTCGGCCCCGAGCCCAGCCTGATCTTCGCCATCGTCTCGGCAGTCTCGGTGTTGATCATCGCCTGTCCCTGCGCGCTTGGTCTCGCGACGCCGATGTCGATCATGACCGCGACCGGGCGCGGGGCACACGCCGGTGTGCTGATCAAGGAAGCCGCCGCTCTGGAACGTTTCGCCTCGGTCGACACGCTGATCGTCGACAAGACCGGAACCTTGACTGAGGGACGGCCGCGCCTGACCGATGTCGTCGCGGCGGTTGGCCTAGCGGAGAACGAATTGCTTGCGCTCGCCGCTGGTCTCGAAAAAGGCTCGGAGCATCCTTTGGCCGAAGCAATCGTCGGCGGCGCCGGTGAGCGTGGCCTGACAATCGAAGAGGCCGCTGGCTTCGAAGCCGTCACCGGCAAGGGCGTCTCCGGCACTGTGTCAACCCGCGAGGTCGCGCTCGGCAATGCCGCCATGATGGCCGATCTTGGTATCGATACCGCGTCCCTGTCGGCCAGGGCCGAGGCGCTACAGGCCGAAGGCAAGACCGCCATGTTCGTTGCCGTCGACAAAAAATTGGCCGGCATCGTCGCCGTCGCCGACCCGATCAAGGCAACGACGGCCGAGGCGATCCGGGCACTGCACGACAGGGGACTGAAGATCATCATGGCGACCGGCGACAATGAGCGCACGGCGCGCGCCATCGCCAAAAGCCTCGGCATCGACGAGGTGCGCGCCGGCCTGCTGCCGGAGCAGAAGGCGGCATTGGTCGAGGAACTGCGCGCCAAGGGCACCGGCGTCGCCATGGCCGGCGACGGCGTCAACGACGCACCCGCACTTGCCGCCGCCGATGTCGGCATCGCCATGGGCACGGGCGCCGACGTTGCGGTCGAAAGCGCGGGGATCACCCTGGTCAAGGGCGACCTCAACGGCATCGTTCGGGCGCGAACGCTGGCCCAGGCGACGATCCGCAACATCCGCCAGAATCTGTTTTTTGCCTTCCTCTACAATGTGCTTGGCGTGCCGGTTGCCGCCGGCGTGCTCTATCCGCTGACCGGCACACTTTTGTCGCCGATGCTGGCGGCAGCGGCGATGAGCCTGTCATCGGTTTCGGTGATCGCCAACGCATTGCGGCTCAGGACATTGAAACTCTGAACTCAACCCCCAAATACGAAATCCAATCAACAGGAGATCATGGATGACCTTGGCTAAAAAGATCGTGCTTTTGCTGATGGCGGCGGGAATGCTGCTTGCCGTTTTCCTCGAAAGCGTTCCGGCGCAGTCCGAGGAGATGAAACACGACATGGGCGCGATGGCGACAGACGCGACCGGTCCGTCGACCGAAGGCTACAAGGCGGCGATGGACAAGATGCATGCCGACATGATGGCCTCGCAATATACCGGCAATGCCGATGTCGATTTCGTGCGCGGCATGATCCCGCATCATCAGGGCGCGATCGACATGGCCAAGGTGGAACTCGCCAACGGCAAGGATCCTGAAATCCGCAAGCTGGCCGAAGGCGTCATCGCCGCGCAGGAAGCCGAGATCAAGCAGATGCAGGACTGGCTCGCCGCCCATCCGGCGAAGTAGGCATCCGCCGTCGTGCAGGAGAGATCCATTCTGGATTTCTCCCTGTGCTTGTGATGCCATGCGCATCGACCGCCAGACCAGCAATTCCAGGAAAAGTGCGAGCGGTTTTCCGTCCGGAATTGTGTAACAAAGATAGAGCCTCTATGCCCACTACGATCAGAACCACCACGCTGCCTTCGGGCGAAGCCGTCCAGGTGCTGGGACAGGGTACGTGGAAGATGGGCGAGGATTCCCGCCGCCGTGCCGGCGAGGTCAACGCCCTGAAGCTCGGGCTGGACCTCGGCATGACGCTGATCGACACCGCCGAAATGTATGCCAGCGGCGGTGCCGAGGAGGTGGTGGCCGAGGCCATTGCCGGACGCCGCGACGAACTCTTTCTCGTCTCCAAGGTGCTGCCGTCCAATGCCTCGCGCGCCGGCGTGGCGCGGGCCTGCGAAAACAGCCTGAAGCGCCTGCGCACCGATCGCATCGATCTCTATCTCCTGCACTGGCCGGGCAGCGTGCCTCTGTCTGAAACCGTCGAGGCTTTCGAGGCATTGAAAAAGGCCGGCAAGATCCGCCATTGGGGCGTCAGCAATTTCGACACCGACGAGATGGAGGAACTGACCGGGCTGCGCTCGGGCGACAATGTCCAGACCAATCAGGTGCTCTACAATCTGTCGCGGCGCGGCCCGGAATTCGATCTCGGGCCATGGAGCCGGCAACGTGGCATTCCGCTGATGGCGTATTCGCCGGTCGAGCAGGGCGCGCTGGCGCGCAATGCCAGGCTGGAGACCATCGCCGCCCGCCACAACGCCACGGCGGCACAGATCGCGCTTGCCTGGGTGATGGCGCAGCCAGGTGTTATCGCCATCCCGAAGGCCAGCAGCCAAGAGCACGTCCGCCAGAACGTAGCTGCTCTCGACGTCAAGCTCACCGGCGAAGACCTCACCGAGCTCGACCGCGCCTTCCCGCCGCCGACCCGCAAGCGTGGGCTGGAGATGATCTAGATTGGAACGGATTTCGACCGGGCATCGTCATACTGCGTATAGAATCGGAGCTTTGACGGTCACGTCGCTGCGCGACGGCTATGTCGACATGCCGGTAAGGCGACTGCGCCAGCCGGGAGACATTGCATTCGGCGATGACCTGCCGTCGCAGGTATCACTCGTCGACGGTGCGCTCAGGCTATCGGTCAACGCGTTTGCCATCGATGACGGCAACGACATCACGCTCATCGACACGGGCTCCTCGAACGCCTGGCACTCGACAATGGGGCATCTGCCCGAGGCGCTGCGCGAGGCGAAGATCGCCACTGGGCGGATACGGACCGTTGCTTTCACCCATACCCATCTCGACCATATACACGGGCTGATCCTTGCCGATGGTGGCGACGGCTTCCCGCAACTCTCTCGTCTGCTTGTACCGCGAGCTGAACTCGACATGTTCCGGGAAGTGGCGAGGCTGGAACGCTTCCACGACCGAGCCCAGCCTTTCGACGCCGGACAGCGTCTGGGCGCGAACATCGAGACTATCGCCGCCGCCGGCCATGAAGTCGGGCACACGTGCTTTCGCGTGACGAGCGCCGGCGAAACACTGTTGATTTGGGGCGACACCGTGCATGTGCCGTCGCTTCAGTTCGGTCGCCCGGAGATCGCCTGGGAATTCGACGCCGACCGGGAGCAGGCGCGCGCAAGCCGATTGCGACTGTTGGCCCTTGCCGCCGACAACGCCTGCTTCGTTGCGGGAGCGCATCTCGATTCACCGGGAATCGGCCGGGTTTTTCGAACCGAGACAGGCTTCCGCTTCGAACCTGTCTAGATATCGTCGCCTGCTGTCAGCCCCAACCGCATGCGCGTCCTGCGCAGCGCGCGCGAAAACATGCCGGCATCGTCGACGGCGCGGGCAAGCGTGAGCGCGCCCTGGATGGCGGAGACGGCTTCTTCGGCAAGCTCGGCTGCCTCGGTCGTTCCGTGCCCGTCTCGCGCCAGCGCATCGGCGAGGTGCCCGACCCAGCGGCCGAAATAGTCCCTGATCTGCCTGGCGAAGAGATCGCGCGATTCCTCCAGCGCGAAGGCGCCGATAAGGCACACCCGGCGCCCCGAGCGGAAATAGCTGTCGGTCGCCTCGAACATATGCTCGATCCCGGCTCGCGGATCGGTGCCGTCGCGCAAGGGTGCGAAGACATTGTCCTCGAACCAGCCGTCGATATGGGCGATGACGGCCCCTGCCATCTCTTCCTTGCCGCCGGGGAAGAAGTGGTAAAGGCTTCCCTTGCCCAGCCCCGTCGCCGCGCCGATCAGCGCGATGCTCGCGGCCTCATAGCCGTGTTCGCGAAAGACCTCAGCCACCATCGCCAGCAGCTGGTCGCGGTCGGGTGCGATGCGCCGCATTAGCGACTTTACAGCCCGAGTTCGGTCAGGCCCGGATGGTCGTCCGGCCGGCGGCCGAGCGGCCAATGATACTTGCGCTCGCTCTCGGCGATCGGCAGGTCGTTGATGCTGGCGACACGGCGGCGCATCAGCCCGGCTTCGTCGAATTCCCAGTTCTCATTGCCGTAGGAGCGGAACCAGTGGCCGCTGTCGTCGCGCCATTCATAGGCAAAGCGCACCGCGATGCGGTTGTCGTTCCAGGTCCACACTTCCTTGATCAGACGGTAGTCCAGCTCGCGCGCCCATTTGCGCTTGAGGAAGCCGACGATCTCGCTTCTGCCGGAAACAAACTCGGCGCGGTTGCGCCAGGTGCTGTCCTCGGCATAGGCGAGCGAAACCCGCTCGGGGTCGCGGCTGTTCCAGGCGTCTTCGGCCATGCGCGCCTTCTGTGCGGCGGTCTCGGCGGTAAAGGGCGGCAGCGGTGGACGGCTCATGGAATTCTCCCATCGGAAAGGGCGATGAGAGGCATTGTACCGTTTGGTACAGTCGGGTCAAGGCCAATGGTCAAAGGCCTGAGTTAGGCTAGGGTTTCCCCGCCAGCCCCTTCAGCCGGTAGAGCGCCTCCAGCGCCTCGCGCGGCGTCATCTCGTCGGGGTTGATCTTGCCGATTGCAGCGCCCAGAGCATCGCTCTTCGCCGGCTTGGGCGCTTCCCGCCTCGCCGCCACCGAAAACAGCGGCAGATCGTCGACCAGCCGGTTGGCCTTGCCCGAAACCTCGCCTTCTTCCAACTGGTGCAGCACCTCTTTGGCGCGACCGACCACCGCTTCCGGCAGTCCGGCCAAGCGGGCCACTTGCACGCCGTAGGAACGGTCGGCGGCACCCTTGCCGACCTCGTGCAGGAAGACCACGTCGCCTTCCCATTCCTTGACCCGCATGGTGACATTGGAGAGGCGCGGCAATTTGCCGGACAGCGCCGTCATCTCATGGAAATGGGTGGCGAAGATCGCTCGGCAGCAGTTCTTTTCGTGCAGGTACTCGACCGCCGCCCAGGCAATCGATAGGCCATCGAACGTCGCGGTGCCGCGGCCGATTTCATCCAGGATCACCAGCGCTCGTTCGCCGGCCTGGTTCAGGATCGCCGCCGTCTCGACCATCTCGACCATGAAAGTCGAGCGGCCGCGCGCCAGATCGTCCGAGGCGCCGACGCGCGAGAACAGCCGGTCGACAACGCCGATATGGGCTGACGATGCCGGCACGAACGAGCCGGTCTGGGCGAGGATTGCGATCAGCGCGTTTTGCCTGAGGAACGTCGACTTGCCGCCCATGTTCGGGCCGGTCAAGAGCCAGATGGCGCCGGCTTTGGCGCCGCCTTGCGGCGACAGATCGCAATCATTGGCGACGAACGGCCCTTCGCCCGAGCGCCGCAGCGCCTGTTCCACCACCGGATGGCGCCCGCCTGCAATATCGAAGGCAAGGCTGGCATCGACCAGCGGCCGGCACCAGGCTTCGCTCTCCGACAACAACGCAAGGGCTGCCGACACGTCGAGCACGGCGAGCGCGTCGGCGCCGGCGCGGATCCTTTGCGCCTCGCCGACCGCTTCAGCCGTCAGCGTGTCGAAGGCGGTAAGCTCGATGCTCAGGGCCCGGTCGGCGGCATTGGCGATCTTGGTCTCGAGCTCGGCAAGCTCGGTCGTCGTGAAGCGCATGGCATTGGCCATGGTCTGGCGATGGATGAAGCGCGCCTTGGCGCCGTCGCTGCCGGTCATGATCGAGTGGTGGTTGGCGGTCACCTCGATGTAATAACCCAGCACATTGTTGTGCCGGATTTTTAGCGAGCGGATGCCGGTCTCCTCGATCAGCGAGCGCTCCAGCCCGGCTATGACCTTGCGTGATTCGTCGCGCAGCGCCCGCATTTCGTCGAGTTCGGCATGGTAGCCACCGCGCACGAAGCCGCCGTCACGCCTGAGCAATGGCAGCTCGTCGCCGAGTGCTTGCGTCAGATGCTGGGCCAGCGCGCTCGGCAGCGCTTGAATAGCAGCAAGGGCTTCCGCCAATTCATGCGGCAAAGTGGTGGTCGCGAAGATTTCGGCTATCGCGCCTGCCGCCTCGAAGCCGGCGCGCAGCGCGCCGAGGTCGCGCGGCCCGCCACGGTTGAGGGCCAGCCGCGACAGTGCGCGCGGCATGTCGGCGACGCTCTTCAGGCTTGACCGCACCGCCTGGCAAAGCTGTGTCTCCGCACGGAAGAACGACACCGAATCGAGCCTGGCCGCAATCGCCGCCGGATCGGTCAGCGGCGCCATCAGCCGGTCGGCCAGCAGTCTGGCGCCGCCGCCGGTCACCGTGCGGTCGATCGCCTTGAACAGCGAGCCGTCGCGGCTGCCCGACAGCGTGCGCAAAAGCTCCAGATTGCCGCGCGTCGCCGGATCGATGAACAGCGTCGAGCCCTGCTCCTCGCGCTCAGGACGCGACAGCGGCGGCCGCTCGGCCTTCTGCGTCTTTTCGACATAGGCAATGGCGCCGGAGATCGCCGACAGTTCGGCGCGCGAGAAGGCGCCGAAACTGTCAGGTGTCGCCACCTCGAAGAAACGCGCGATCCTGCCTGCGGCGGAAGCCGAATCGAACAGTGAAGGCGGCTGCGGACTGGCGACGCGGCCGATGACGTCGAACACCGCTTTCAGCTCGGGATCGTAAAACACCGGCTCGGCGACGATCAGCTCGCGCGGATCGACGCGAAACACATCGGCCAGCAGGCGGTCGGCCGTGGTCTCGGCGACGCGAAAAACGCCGGTCGAGATCTCGATCCAGGCCAGCGCAAAGGCGTGTTCGCTGCCGCTGCCCTTCACTCGTCCCAGCGCCATCAGGAAGCTTGATTCCGACGGCGCCAGCAGTTTGTCCTCGGTGATGGTGCCGGGCGTCACCAGCCGCACCACGTCGCGGCGCACCACCGATTTCCCGCCGCGCTTCCTGGCTTCCGCCGGATCCTCGATCTGCTCGCAGACGGCAACACGAAAACCCTGGCCGATCAGCTTCTGCAGATAGTCGTCGGCCGCATGCACCGGCACGCCGCACATAGGAATGTCATGGCCCTGGTGCTTGCCGCGCTTGGTCAAAACGATGCCCAGCGCCCGGCTCGCCTTCTCGGCATCGTCGAAGAACAGCTCGTAGAAATCGCCCATGCGGTAGAACAGCAGCGAATCCGGGTTCGCCGCCTTGATCTCGATATACTGCTCCATCATCGGCGTGACGCTGCCGGAGGCGGGCGCCGACGGTGTCACCTCGGGGGCGTCGGTTTCTGCTGAAGTGTGCATATTCATGCCGGCACGCTAGCAGATGTGGCCGAGCGGTTTAATGCCGGCGGCGTCGAAAACAGGGGACGACTTGGCATCAGTGACGGCTCGCGGCAGATCTGTGCCCCTGCCAACCTGACCTTGCCCGAGTTCGAGAGATTTGGCGCGGCCGGGTGTGAAGATCGCTTGGCGGTTTACAGCGGTGGCGTGTAGCCTTAATCCGGAAGGTCAAAAACACGCACCCGTCTCAAGGGTCCGGCACCGGCGAGGAAATCAAAAGCATCATGGCCAAGAAAACCGAAAACAGCGGCCCGTCCGTCAGCGCCCAGGAGGCGCTGGAATTCCACGCCATGGGCCGCCCCGGCAAGCTGGAGGTCGTCGCCACCAAGCCGATGGCGACGCAGCGCGATTTGAGCCTCGCCTATTCGCCTGGCGTCGCGGCTCCGGTCCTGGCCATCGCCGAGGACCCCAGCCGCGCCTTCGATTACACGACGCGCGGCAACATGGTCGCCGTCATCTCCAACGGCACCGCCATTCTCGGCCTCGGCAATCTAGGCGCATTGGCCTCCAAGCCGGTCATGGAGGGCAAGGCGGTGCTGTTCAAGCGCTTCGCCGATGTCGATTCCATCGATCTCGAGGTCGACACCGAGGATGCCGACGAATTCATCAATAGCGTGCGTTTCCTCGGACCGTCCTTCGGCGGCATCAACCTCGAGGACATCAAGGCGCCGGAATGCTTCATCATCGAGCAGCGGCTGCGCGAACTGATGGACATCCCTGTCTTCCACGACGACCAGCACGGCACCGCCATCATCTCCGCCGCCGGACTGATCAACGCGCTGGAGATCACCGGCCGCGACATGAAGACCACGAAAATGGTCTGCAACGGCGCCGGTGCCGCCGGCATCGCCTGCATCGAGCTGATGAAGGCGATGGGCTTTGCGCCGGAAAACATCATTCTGTGCGACACCAAGGGCGTGGTCTTTCAAGGCCGCACCGAGGGCATGAACCAGTGGAAGTCGGCGCATGCGGTCAAGACCGATACGCGCAGCCTGGCCGAAGCGCTTGATGGCGCCGATGTCTTCCTCGGCCTGTCGGCCAAGGGTGCGTTGACCACCAAGATGGTGCAGTCGATGGCCAAGAACCCGATCATCTTCGCCATGGCCAATCCCGACCCGGAAATCACGCCGGAGGAAGTGGCCGAGATCCGCACCGACGCCATCATGGCCACCGGACGTTCTGATTATCCAAACCAGGTCAACAATGTGCTGGGTTTCCCTTACATCTTCCGCGGTGCGCTGGATGTCAGGGCCACCACCATCAATGACGACATGAAGATCGCCGCCGCCCGCGCACTGGCCGAGTTGGCGCGCAAGGACGTGCCCGACGATGTCGCCGCCGCCTATCAGGGCAACCGGCCGAAATTCGGCCCCAACTACATCATTCCGGTGCCGTTCGATCCGCGCCTGATCTCGGCCATTCCGCTCGCCGTGGCCAAGGCGGCGATGGAGTCAGGCGTCGCCCGCAAGCCGATCCTCGACCTCGACCGCTATGCGCAGGAGCTTTCGGCCCGCCGCGACCCGATCGCGTCGACCTTGCAGCGCATCTACGATCGCGTCCGGCGCCAACCCAAGCGCATCGTCTTTGCCGAGGGCGAGGAGGAACAGGTGATGCGAGCCGCCGTCTCCTATGTGAATCAGAAGCTCGGCACGGCAATCCTGCTCGGCCGCGACGATGTCATCAAGGAGAATGCCAGGCACGCCGGCATCGACCTCAACAAGCAAGGCATCGAGATCATCAATGCCCGGCTGTCGCGCCGCAACGGCATCTACACCGACTTTCTCTATGAGCGGATGCAGCGCAAAGGCTTCCTGTTTCGCGACTGCCAGCGCCTGATCAACAACGATCGCAACCATTTTGCCGCCTGCATGGTGGCGCTGGGCGATGCCGACGGCATCGTCACCGGGGTGACCCGCAACTATTCGACCGCACTCGATGACATCCGCCGCATCATCGACGCCAAGCCGGGCCATCGCGTCATCGGCGTGTCGATCGTGCTGGCGCGGGGCAAGACCGTGCTCGTCGCCGACACCGCCGTGCACGACATGCCGAATGCCGAGCAGATCGCCGACATCGCCGAGGAGGCGGCAGGCTTTGCCCGCCGCATGGGTTACGAGCCGCGGCTCGCCATGCTGGCCTATTCGACCTTCGGCCACCCGCAGGGCGAACGCTCCGAGCGGGTGCAGGAAGCGGTGCGCATCCTCGACAAGCGCCGCGTCGATTTCGAATATGATGGCGAGATGGCCGCCGACGTCGCGCTCAACGCCCGCGCCATGGCGCAGTATCCGTTCATCCGGCTGACCGGCCCGGCCAACGTGCTGATCATGCCGGCGTTCCACTCGGCCTCGATCTCGACCAAGATGCTGCAGGAGCTCGGCGGCTCCACCGTCATCGGCCCGCTGCTGGTCGGCTTGAACAAACCGGTGCAGATCGTCTCGCTCAACGCCAAGGACAGTGACATTGTCAACATGGCGGCGATTGCCGCGTATACGGCGGGGGCTTGACGAGCGGTCCGCGCCGCGGACTGTCTTTTTCTTGCTTGGGCAGAGTCGCTGCGTTGGCAGCGGCTCGTGTGCCGAACGCTTGCACCGATGGCCTATTCGCGCCGCTCCATAAGAGATTGATAATATTCAGCTGATATAGAACCCCTCGCGCCGACTTGCCGTTACGGCACCTACGGCGCGCTCAGACCGCTAACGGGGGTGCGGCCATGAAGCATGACGGGGTTTCTGTATCCGTGGTCGGCCAGGGAGCCTACCACGACGAGCGGCTGGACGCGCTGCTCAGCATCACCGGCCGCATGGACGGCTATCTCTACCGTTGCCGCAACGATGCGTCCTACACCATGCTCTATATCAGCGACGGCATTTTCACCGTCAGCGGTTATCGGCCGAGCGATTTCATCCACAACGCGGTGCGCGACTACGTCTCGGCCATCCATCCGGATGATCTTGCCGCCGTCTATGCCGCCGTCGACACCGCGCTCGAGGCGCGCTGCAACTGGAACGTCGACTACCGCATCGTGCCGCAGGTCGGCGAGGCGCTCTGGGTCCGCGAGATCGGCGGCGGCGTCTGGGACGAGGCCGGCGAACTGGAATTCCTGGAAGGCTTCGTCGTCGACATCAGCGACCGCAAGGTCGTCGAGGATCTCAACGCCGAGCTGCTTTTAGAGCTGAAGGCCGCCAATGAGGAGCTCTCCGCGCAAAAGCGCGAGATCGAGCTCGCCAAGCAGCAGAGCGACCATTCGGCCAACCACGACGCGTTGACCGACCTGCCCAACCGCCGCGCCTTCCACAACGAGCTGAAATCGGTGATCGACCGTTGCTCCGGCTCCGGCGACGCGGCGGGCCTTCTGTTCATCGACCTCGACCGCTTCAAGGAGGTCAACGACACGCTCGGCCACGAGGCCGGCGATGCCTTGCTTCAGCGCGTGGCGGACAAGCTTCGCGCCACCCTGCGCAGCGCTGATTTCGTTGCGCGCCTTGGCGGCGACGAGTTCGCCTTCCTGTTTTCGGGGAACGCGGAGCAGACCAGGGAGAAGGCCGTGCGCGTGGCGGAGCGCGTGCTGGAGCGGCTGCGCATCAAGGTTCCCGCTCCGGGTGGCGACATCCATGTCGGCTGCACTGTCGGCGTTGCGATCTATCCGACGGAGGCTGCCGATCCGGACACGCTGGTCGCGCTGGCCGACCGGCTCATGTACATCGGCAAGAAAAACGGTCGCGACCGGCTGGTCACCACCGACGCGCTGGAGCCGGCCGCCGGCGAACATCGCCGAACCGCCTGAACGAAAGATCGGAAAGCCGGTTTGCGACACCGCGAAAGTCCGGCGGCGAAGTCATGCCTAGTTTGCCTGAGACAAAAGGCCCGCGGCAATGCCACGGGCCTTCGCTTGGGATATCAGCCTTGATCAGAACGAGCGCTGGAAGCGGAGAATGCCGCCGACGTTGCTCTTCTTGGTGGCCTTGGTCCAGTTGTTGAAGTCGGCGTCGCCGAACTTTCCAGCATTGAGATAATCGACTTCGGCCGTGACCGTAAAGCCGGGCACAACGGTATAGGCAACGTTGGCAGCGATACCGAGGTTCTTCCAGTCGTCATAAGAGACCTGGGCGTTGAACGCGGTCTTTTCGTTGAACTTGTAGGTGCCGCCGCCCCAGATTGCCCAGTTGCCGCCCCACTGTTTGTAGAAGCCGCGACCGTGGGCATCGATGGCATTGCCGGCGTCATCGGTCAGGTTATCGTCCGTGCCGTAGCCGCCGATGATGAAGAGCGACAGCTCCTTGCTCACATTGACGTCAAAACGAACCTTGCCGGCGACTTCCTCATAGTTGCTGTCATAGGCGACAACGCCCGTGACCGCACCCCAGTCAGCCTTGTACTTCAAGCCGCCGACGACATGCGGAACATAGCTGTCAATGGTACCAACCGCGCCGGCGCCTTCTTCGAGCGAGACGACGGCGGAGAAGCCGTTACCAGCGTCGAAGTAGTACTGAACGACGTTGCTCTCCTGCCCGCCGTAAGGAACCAGCGTATCCTGGATGACGCTGCCGGCATAGCCGATGAACGTATCGAAAGCCGTGTCGTCCTTACCGACGCGCAGGCCACCGAGCTGGATCCATGCGTAGCGCAGAGAGAGGCTTTTGTTGCGGCCCTGCCAGTCGTTCGCATTGGAAGCCGCTTGATTAAGATAGTCACCGCTACTGTTGCCGAAATTGAAGCGAGTCTCGGTGTAGGTCTTCAAGGTGCCGAGTTCGGTTTCCTGACCGGTCCAGGTCTTCAGCGTGAAGCGGGCGTTCTTGTAGTAGGTCGAATGGGTGTCGTCATCCTGATGGTCAGGGACGTGGTTGACGCCATCAAGCGAGCCGGCATCGCCACCGCCAATGTCGTAACGGACATAGCCGCCGATGCGCAGGCAGGTTTCGGTGCCGGGGATGTAGAAATAGCCAGCGCCGTAGACATCGCAGATCTTGACGTATTCGGCCGGTTCCGGCTCGGCGACGACGACCGCGTCGGCGGCGCGCGCGCCCGAGACTGCGACCAGGGCCGCGGCGGAGCCGAGAAGAAGGCTCTTGATGTTCATTTTCTTGAATCTCCAGTCAAAGGTTCAAAATCAGGTCGGACATGGCTCCAAGGCCTGCCGATTCACCCCATATTGAAAGCCGCGCATCGCGCCGCGCTCTCGCCTTCGACATGGCGTATGCCGTGGCGGCGATCAACAGAGATTGTGTCGGAAACGAAGTTTTTGGGCTCTTCGAAAAGTATTGTTGCGCAATTATCACGTCATATATTTGATAACATGGCACAAATGGTACAAACGGTAGATAGGAGACGAAGATATATGGAGATATAAGGCAAAGAGCGCCCTTCGAATTCGATTATGACTGTTTTGTGAAATCTATTTACCTGGCTTAGTAGCGCCAAAGGCGCGAACAGCTGGTCGTTCTCGATCGAGGTGGAAAATCAGATCGTCGCAAATCCGCGCGCGGCCAGCACGACCTCCTGCACCATGTCCTGCTTGAGCATCTCGATCGGAACGCGGCCGCCGAGTTCCGGCGCGGCGCGGGTCAGCCAGAACCAGGCAAGCCTCGGATTGACCATCTCCGACAGCACCTCTCTGATACCTGCCGCCGGCCTGCCGTCGACGAACTGGGCCAGCGGGAAGACATGCTTGCGACCGCCCTTGCGCAGCGCAATGACCTCGCTGCGCCGCTGCCAGCGATGCAGCGTCGAGCGCGGGATGCGAAATTTCTCCTCCAGATAGGTCGACCCGGCGACCTCGCCGGCCCAGTCCTCGATCAGCATCGACTGAAGCATGCGCTCGCCCGGCGGGTAGGGTGCTGCCTTGCCGGGTTCGGCCGCCGTCGTCGGCTCGTCAATCGCGACGATTGCTGTGTCGCGGCGACGCGTCGCCTTTTCCGCCATCGACTGGACGAATTCGGTGGCGAGCGCAGTCCATTCGCCTCTGAAGGTCTCGACGGCGAGCCGCTGTGTCTGCGAAAGGAAAGTCAGGGCGGCCGCAACGCTGCCCGCAATAGCGCCGGCTGAAGCCAGCGCCTGCGGATCCAGGGCTATGCCGTGCTGGACCAGCGCCTGCTGCACCGCCTCGGCGACCAGGCCTGCCAGCGCTTCTTGCGAGATCCCGTCCGTCGGGTTGTGAAATCTGGTCATGCATCTGTCTTGCTGGCCACGCGCTCTCCTCCCAGGCTGCGGCCGTTGTTGAACGGGCTACAACGGAAAGCGGAAAGCGCGGTGACGACAGGCGCAGCGACCTGACCGGTTGCTGTCTTGCATTTGGACACCCCAACTGTCTGCGGGGCGCCTCGACATGTCAGTCGCGAGACGCCTCACTGTGCATGTAGGAGGCCTCTGTGACGGGCGCACGACAGTGAGCGATCGGTTTCGCCGAAGGCGAAATTCATCGTGCCAGTGGCACGATGAAAGGACGCGAAAGCTGTGCCGGAGGCAACGGGGCCCCGGCAAGGCGGGTCCCGATTCGCCCTGCCCCTACAGCAGCCCGGCCAGCTGGGCCGCGCTGCGCAAGTTCTGCCGCGGTCGCGGCCCGAGCTGCTGGATCACCAGCCCGGCAGCGAGCGAGCCGAGATCGCCGCAATCCTTCAGGCTGCGCCCGGCCGTATAGCCGTAGAGGAAGCCGGCGGCGTAGAGGTCGCCGGCGCCGGTGGTGTCGACCAGTTCGCGGATCGTCGTCGCCTGGATGGTGACGGTCTCCTCGCCGCGCACGATCACCGAGCCCTTTTCGGAGCGGGTGACGGCGGCGATCCTGCAGTCCTTGCGGATCGCCTCCAGCGCCTCGTCGAAGGATTTGGTCTGGTAGAGCGACTTGATCTCGTGGCTGTTGGCAAAGACGATGTCGACGGTGCCCGAGCGCATCAGCTCGAGGAACTCGTCCCGGTAGCGGTCGACGCAGAACGAATCCGACAATGTCATCGACACTTCGCGTCCGGCCTCGTGTGCGAGTCTCGCCGTCTGCCGGATCGCCTCCTTGGCGCGCGGCGGATCCCACAGATAGCCCTCGAAATAGGTCACCTTGGCGCCGGATGCCTTGTCGGCCTCGACGTCTTCTGGCCCGAGTTCGACGCAGGCGCCAAGATAGGTGTTCATCGAACGCTCGCCGTCGGGGGTGACGAAGATCATCGAGCGCGCCGTCGGCGGCTGACCTTCGAGCGGCTTGGTGTCGAAGGCAACGCCCTGGGCATGGATGTCATGGGCATAGATTTCGCCGAGCGGATCGTTCGACACCTTGCCGAAGAAGGCGGCGCGGCCGCCGAAACTGGCGACGCCCGCCGCCGTGTTGCCGGCGCTGCCGCCGGAGGCCTCGATCGCCGGGCCCATGCGGCTGTAGAGCAGCTCGGCGCGCCTGGTGTCGATGAGGTTCAT
>NZ_JBWLUX010000101.1:0-641 GCF_057784315.1 Mesorhizobium sp. CNPSo 4684
GGGTTGCGGCCAGCGAAGAGGCCGAGGACCCTGGACAATCCAGACGGCCTTGCCATTGAGCGGCAGCTGAGCGAGATCGCCAATTCAGGTGGTCGCCTGATGTCGTCGGCGGACCCCGTCCATCAACTGGGTGCATTGCCATCGCAGGCGCAGGACATCGTCCAGGCCGGACGGCAAGAACCTGCCCGGTTCGCCTCAACCTGGTGGCCGCAGATGCCCCTCAACTTTGATTGGAGTATGTGGCCGAACCCGGAAGCAGCGTCAGCGCCCGCTGCCAGCGCCCGCCCAGACACCTACCGGGATTTTCCATTGGTTGATCTGACTGCGGCCACGCCGTCTGAATCACGCGACGATGATAATTTTGTGCCGGCGTTTGCAAGCAAATCCTCCGATGCTCAGATCGGGGCTTTGGGTCCGACAGCCCCGTCTCACGGCCGCGGGCTGGTGCTCCAGGACATGGAATGGCTGGGCGACGAGCATGTCCTGAGGGATTACCAGCTCCTGACGCAAGAGTTGCAGGGGAACAATCCGGGTCTGGCCGCCCGGACGCGGTTCGTGGATCCCCTCATAACCCTTGGCAGCCTGCGCTTGGGCACCGAGAGCGACATGCTACGCGCATTCCAGCGCATCGTTCATGATCA
>NZ_JBWLUX010000102.1:0-625 GCF_057784315.1 Mesorhizobium sp. CNPSo 4684
CGGCAATCTTGCAGTCCTTGCGGATGGCCGCCAGCGCCTCGTCGAAGGATTTGGTCTGGTAGAGCGACTTGATCTCGTGGCTGTTGGCAAAGACGATGTCGACGGTGCCCGAGCGCATCAGCTCGAGGAACTCGTCCAGGTAGCGGTCGACGCAGAACGAATCCGACAGTGTCATCGACACTTCGCGTCCGGCCTCGTGTGCGAGCCTCGCCGTCTGCCGGATCGCCTCCTTGGCGCGCGGCGGATCCCACAGATAGCCCTCGAAGTAGGTCACCTTGGCGCCGGATGCCTTGTCGGCCTCGACGTCTTCCGGCCCGAGTTCGACGCAGGCGCCGAGATAGGTGTTCATCGAACGCTCGCCGTCGGGGGTGACGAAGATCATCGAGCGCGCCGTCGGCGGCTGGCCTTCGAGCGGCTTGGTGTCGAAGGCAACGCCCTGGGCATGGATGTCATGGGTGTAGATTTCGCCGAGCGCGTCGTTCGACACCTTGCCGAAGAAGGCGGCGCGGCCGCCGAAACTGGCGACGCCCGCCGCCGTGTTGCCGGCGCTGCCGCCGGAGGCCTCGATCGCCGGGCCCATGCGGCTGTAGAGCAGCTCGGCGCGCCTGGTGTCGATGAGGTTCAT
>NZ_JBWLUX010000103.1:0-624 GCF_057784315.1 Mesorhizobium sp. CNPSo 4684
GTCGCTCGAGACATTGTCGAAGCTCGATCCGAAGTCGCTGCCGGCGGTGTCCGGAAAGCCCCGGCTCGGCCCTTGCGTTGCCGGCACCGGCAAGTTCATCTGTATTGGGCTGAACTATTCCGACCACGCCGCCGAAACCGGCGCCACCGTACCGCCGGAGCCGATCATCTTCATGAAGGCCAGCTCGGCCATTGTCGGCCCGGACGACGACGTTTTGATCCCGCGCGGCTCGGAAAAGACCGACTGGGAGGTCGAGCTCGCCGTGATCATCGGCAAAACGGCGAAATATGTCAGCGAGGCCGACGCACTGGATTATGTTGCCGGCTATGCCGTCGCCCATGACGTGTCCGAACGCGCCTTCCAGGCCGAGCGCCAGGGCCAGTGGACCAAGGGCAAGAGCTGCGACACGTTCGGCCCGACCGGCCCGTGGCTTGTCACCAAGGACGAAGTGCCGGATCCGCAGAACCTGAAAATGTGGCTGACGGTCAACGGCAAGACCATGCAGAACGGCTCGACCAAGACCATGGTCTACGGCGTCGCCTATCTCGTCTCCTACCTCAGCCAGTTCATGTCGCTGCATCCCGGCGACATCATCTCCACCGGCACGCCCCCCGGCGTTGGGCT
>NZ_JBWLUX010000104.1:0-569 GCF_057784315.1 Mesorhizobium sp. CNPSo 4684
AAGCGGCGGCTTGTCGCGAAGCTACAGCCACGATCGCCGGTGAGGTGCTTCGCCGTGCCGACCAACTCTCTGAATTTACTCCGCAGAACCTGGCTAACCTGGCAAACGGCTTCAGCAAGTGGCCGGAACAGGCGGGTTGTCGCGAGGCCACAGCCATGATCGCCGGTGAGGTGCTTCGCCGTGCCGACCAACTCTCTGAATTTACTCCGCAGAACCTGTCGAACCTGGTGAACGGCTTCAGCAAGTGGCCGGAACAGGCGCAGTGTCGCAAAGCAGCGGCCGCGATCGGCATTGCGGTTCTTGGCCGCCGTGGGGACCGCACCGCCCAACCCTCAGACTTTACCCCGCAGGAACTTGCAAACCTTGTGAACGGTTTCAGCAAATGGCCGGAACAGGCAGAGTGTCAGGAGGTTATAGCCACGATCGCTGGCGAGCTGCTTCGCCGTTCCGACCAACTCTCTGAATTTACTCCGCAGGAGATGTCGAACCTGGCAAACGGCTTCAGCAAGTGGCCGGAAGCCGCGGAGTGTCGCGAGGCCATAGCCCTGATCGCCGGTGAGATGCTTCGC
>NZ_JBWLUX010000105.1:0-536 GCF_057784315.1 Mesorhizobium sp. CNPSo 4684
GCAAAGAGCCAGCGCCCGAAACTGCGAAGAGAATGTACATAGGCCTTGGCGGTGTTGGCGGCATTGCTGTCGCGGAGGGCCTTCTCAAGTCCCGAAATAAGGCGAGCATCCTCGGAATAAAGAGGCTCCTTGCTCCGCCCTATCAAAACCCCAGCTGACTGGATCGGCTGCAACGTCGAGGCCGCCGGCATTGCTCTGCCGCCACCTGAATTGGCGATCTCGCTCAGCTGCCGCTCAATGGCAAGGCCGTCTGGATTGTCCAGGGGCCTCGGCCTCTTCGCTGGCCGCAACCCAGCTGTGTCACGCTCATCGTTGATGAGGACCTCCTCGCTTGGCAGGAGGTTGCTGCTGGCAAATGCATCCATCGGCTCGTCCGGGAACTGCTGGGGGTCGTAGCCCCAGTTCAAGTGACGAATGGACTCTCGGGGATCCGATGACTGGTCATGGCGCGCGGCTGGCTGAGATGACGACGGGCCGGGTTTGTCCATCATCTCCCAAAGCAAATCCTGGTCGTAGCTTTCCACAGGAGGCAGCTC
>NZ_JBWLUX010000106.1:0-529 GCF_057784315.1 Mesorhizobium sp. CNPSo 4684
TCTGCAGATCGAGGTCGCCGGCATCACCACCACCGGTGCGAAGAACCCGCTGGCGGCAAAGTTTCTCGCCTTCATGACCGGGCCGAAATTCCAGAATGTCATTCCGGAGACCAACTGGATGTTCCCGGCGGGGAAAACCGACAAGCCGCCCAATCCTTGCAGCGTTGGAGGTTGGCGAAAGCTTTCGAGCGCTTGATCTCCCCCCTTGCGGGGGAGATGGCCGGCAGGCCAGAGGGGGGTGTTCAAGCGCCATCTTGAATCCTACTTGCTCATCACCGCCAGCCATTCATCGACCCAGGCCTTGCGGTTGGCCGCAACCTCTTCCGGGCTGAACAGCAGCGTCTTCGCCGGCTTGACCAGTTTGTCGAAGGCCGGATTGAGCGGCTTGTCGGTTTTCCCCGCCGGGAACATCCAGTTGGTCTCCGGAATGACATTCTGGAATTTCGGCCCGGTCATGAAGGCGAGAAACTTTGCCGCCAGCGGGTTCTTCGCACCGGTGGTGGTGATGCCGGCGACCTCGATCTGCAGA
>NZ_JBWLUX010000107.1:0-528 GCF_057784315.1 Mesorhizobium sp. CNPSo 4684
CTCCTGACGCAAGAGTTGCAGGGGAACAATCCGGGTCTGGCCGCCCGGACGCGGTTCGTGGATCCCCTCATAACCCTTGGCAGCCTGCGCTTGGGCACCGAGAGCGACATGCTACGCGCATTCCAGCGCATCGTTCATGATCACAATGGTAACGACACGGCCGACTTCCTGTTCCTGCCAGTGAACGATGCCAGTGCCAATCGCCGCGGCAGCCATTGGTCGCTGCTGTTCGTTGATCGCCGCGAGCGCGGACGGCCGGTTGCCTATCACTACGACTCGAACGGGAGATACAACGAGGCGCCCGCAGGACAACTCGCAGCAAGGCTGGGCGCGCGCTTGGAGTCGCCCCGCATCCCCCAACAGCGAAACGGTCATGATTGCGGCGTCTTTGTGGTGGACGGCACGCGCGAGCTGGTTAGGCGATTGGCGCAACCAGGGCAGCCAGTCCTGCTGGACCTCGACGGGCTCCGTGCCGATCGGCAGGCACTGCAAAACAGACTGCAGGGCTGACGTTCGCCATGGCGGGAT
>NZ_JBWLUX010000108.1:0-442 GCF_057784315.1 Mesorhizobium sp. CNPSo 4684
TTTCAGTGACTACCTGCGTAAAAACAACAAGCCGGGCATTGCTGGTCGGCTTTCCGGCACGTCGTTGGACAGCGATGTGAAGAGCTATAGGAAGGGCGGCGGTGATGAGCATATCGGTGCCGCACTGGCTGATCTGCGAAAATCGCAGGCAGGCGCTAAAGCGATGGAGCTCGAGCGCCATATCCTCCCCGTTCCTGATCCCGAAAACGCGCCGCGGATGGAGCCGATGCCCGTCGGCAGCGCCGCTGCGCAGCACAGTGTGTCGCAGGGTGCGGGCAGGTGGCCAGAGGAGCTGCCTCCCGTAGAAAGCTACGACCAGGATTTGCTTTGGGAGCTGACGGGCGAACCCGGCCCGTCGCCATCTCTCGAGCCGGTTTTGATAGGGCGGAGAAAGCAGCCTCTTTATTCCGAGGACGCTCGCCTTATTTCGGGGCTTGAGAAG
>NZ_JBWLUX010000109.1:0-428 GCF_057784315.1 Mesorhizobium sp. CNPSo 4684
CCGGCAAGCAGGCCGATGGCCAGCGAAATGCGCCCTGCCATCAGCGTGCGCGACAACAGATCGCGGCCGGTGTTGTCGGTGCCGAACAGGAAATACTGCTGTTTGACCGACGCGGTCATCGTCAATTCGAGCTCGTCGGCCGATTTGCTCTCTATCTTGGTGTTATCGAAGGCATCGGAGCGGTCGAGATAGCGGATGTTGCGCTCATCGATCGGTTTGGTCGAGGTGACGGTGACGGTGACGCGATCGCCGTCCTGCTTCCACTCCTTGATGTCGACGCGCATGCGCTTGATCGCATCGTCAAGCGCCGTCTCGATCATGTCGGCCCGTGGATAGGGGCTGAAGCTCGGCGGCGTGCGCACATAGTCGGCATAGATGGTGGTGTATTGATGCGGTACGAACCAGGGGCCGAACACGCTGATGACGCC
>NZ_JBWLUX010000110.1:0-406 GCF_057784315.1 Mesorhizobium sp. CNPSo 4684
GAGCGGCGCCTGGAAGGCGAGATCGCCTCGATGATCGACGACGATCCGCTGTGGGCCAGGCTGGGATCGGCCTTCCGTTCGCTCAAGGGCGTGGCCGGCCGCACCGTCGCACGCCTGATGGCCGAACTGCCCGAGATCGGCCTCATCTCCAACAAGGCCATCGCCAAGCTGGCAGGCCTCGCCCCCATCGCCAACGACAGTGGCAGGCGCGCCGGCAACAGGCATGTGCGCGGCGGGCGCGCCGGGCCGCGTGGGATCCTCTTCATCGTCGCAGCCATCGTGGCTAAGTTCGATCCCCACCTCAAAGCGTTCGCTCAAAGGTTGCAACTGGCGGGAAAGCCCAAAATGCTCATCCGCATCGCGCTTGCCAGAAAACTTCTCGTCATCCTCAATGCAAAAGCACGCG